>JAZPZJ010000055.1:0-32261 GCA_045544635.1 Oscillospiraceae bacterium | reverse complement strand
TGCAGGCATCATGGCACCGGATGGCGAGGAACAGGATGCCTATATCCTCGGTGTGGATGTACCAGTCAAAACGTTTACCGGAAAAATCATCGCCATCATTCACCGCACGGATGATGCAGAAGAAAAATGGGTAGTTGCACCGGATGGCATGCTGTTTACCAAAGAAGCGATTCTGGAAGCAGTGCACTTTCAGGAACAGTATTTTCAGTCGGAAGTACGGATGGGCTAAGGAGGACTCACATGCACTTTGTCAACGCCGGATCCATTCTCTCTCCCCAGAATGGCATGAATCTGTATCGGGGCTGCACGCACGGCTGCATTTATTGTGACAGCAGAAGCACCTGCTATCATTTTACGCATCCCTTTGAGGATATCGAAGTTAAACAGAATGCCCCGGCACTTCTGGAACAGGCGCTGCGTTCGAAACGAAAGAAATGCATGATTGGCACAGGCGCAATGTGCGATCCCTACCTTCACTGCGAGGAGGAGCTGCAGCTGACGAGAAAATGCCTGGAAATCATCGACCGCCATGGATTCGGTCTGGCAATCCAGACAAAATCCACCCGCTTGCTTCGGGATACCGATTTATTCTGCAGCATCAACGAAAAGGCAAAATGCGTCGTGCAGATGACGCTGACCACCTATGACGAAGCGCTCTGCCGCATCGTTGAGCCGTATGTCAGCACCACAAAGGAACGCTTTGCGGCGCTGGAGGCCCTGCGGGATCTGGGAATTCCGACCATGGTCTGGCTCACGCCGCTTCTCCCCTATCTGAATGATACCGTGGAAAACCTCACCGGCATTCTCGATTACTGCATTCGTGCCAGAGTCAAGGGGATCATCTGCTTCGGCATGGGGCTGACGCTTCGTGAAGGCGACAGAGAATATTACTATGCGGCACTTGACCGGCATTTTCCCGGCTTGAAAGAACGGTATATCCGCAGATACGGCAATGCCTACGAACTGCCCAGCGACAACAGTGCACAGCTGATGGCATTGTTCCGCAGCACCTGCCGGAAGCACGGCATCCTGCATGATCCTGACGAATGCTTTCATTATCTGCATACTTTTCCTGAACCATATGAACAGCTATCCTTATTTTGAACCCAAGCCATCCACTCGGGATTTTTTCACCCACAAAACATCATCAGCACACGGAGGTGTCCCATGTCCAGAACTTCTATCACTGTCGTTATCCCGGCGCACAATGAAGAACACTATATCGGAAAATGTCTGCATGCCATTCAAATCGCTGCAAAACACGTTGCCCCCGATCCTGTCGAGATCATCGTCGTGGCAAATCGCTGTACCGACAAGACTGCAGCAATCGCAGCACAGCATGGTGCAAGGGTACTGGTAAACGATGCGAAATGCATTGCCGCAGTGCGAAATACCGGCGTTTACGCAGCAAACAGCGAGATCGTGGTCACGATAGATGCCGACAGCTGCATGACAGAGTATTCGCTTGCCGAGATCAGACAGCACCTGCAGAGCGGAACCTATATCGGCGGCGGCGCCAACCCAAGATTTGACAGAATGTCGCTCGGAATCGCAGTTTCATCCCTGTACATTGCAGTCAACCTGCTGCCCATCATGTTCAAAAACGGCGGCTATCTCAGCGGAGCAATGTTCTGGTTTTACAAGAAAGATTTTATCGCATCCGGCGGATTTGATGAAAGCCTTGTCAGCTTGGAAGATATGGATTTTGCCAAGCGTCTGAAAAAGTACGGCAGCCGCAAAGGCAAGAAATATGGTACCTTAACCCGTTCCTATGTGCTGACATCCGCACGGAAATTTGATGCGTTCGGAGATTGGTATCTGATCAAAAACCGCAATCTCACAAAGCGGATCTTCACCGGCAAGGACAGGGAAGCAGCGGATCAATTCTATTATGATGTCCGCTAAACGACCGGATCCGTCCGCTTCGCCTGCATGAACCAAACGAAAACCGCCGGGAGGGAATGAACCCTCCTGGCGGTTTGATTTGTTCTGTATGGAACTTTCCTGTCAACGATCAGGAAACCTTTTCAAAATACCAGTTCTGACAGGCACTGCCGTTGACCTTCATCTGCTGAATGTTGGCACCGCTTTCTGTGGATGCGTTTGCTGCCTCAATGCACTTGACGCCGCCGGAATAGCAGTTGGTGTGGATCACATAGCTGCCGTCCGTATTCTTGGTGAATGTGAATTGCTGTCCTCTCGATCCGGATTTCTCCCAGATCTGGACATTCGTACCATTGGCAGAATCGCCGCCGTTGACATCCAGATAATAGGTATTGCCGTCACCCAGCTGGGAGATCAGGTAGTAGAATCCGTTTCCGTCCGCTTCCAGTCTCCAGGTATTATGTGCGGATGCGCCGTTTGCACCCCACTGCTGGACGTTGCTGCCGTTTGCTGCAGTACCGCCGTCAATTTCGAGATACTGTCCGCTGTTCGCATTACGGATCATGTAGACCGCACCCTCTTCCAGCGTCAGCTCCCCAATATAGCAGATATCGGGCGTTTCGGGTGCTTCCATATTGTAGCCGAGGAAATAGTCGAGCACATTTGCCTGATAATAGCCCTTTGCCGTCATGCAGTTTCGGTACGCAGGATTCTGCGCCAGACAGTAGATCCGCTCATTCGTTGCATGGGTGGTGGTGTAGATGACCAGTTCATCCGTATCATAGTTGACCTGTACGGTCTCTTCACGCCAGTCACCGATGATATCCGCATGCAGCATCGCCACACCTCGTTCACTGCCGCTGCTGCCGTAGATCTTCCAGTAGGTATCCACACGTTCCACGCCCTTGGTTTCGTAGTTCCAGCCTTCAATCTTTCCTTCGTTGTAGGACTCACTGCCCAGATCGCCGTCCCAGAACAGACGGAATACGGGATACATGTAAGTAGAAGAGATCAGCTGGTTATCCATGGAGTAGGTGCCCTGGAATGACCAGACTTCCAGCCCATCATGGTTCGGGTCGATATCACCGATATTACCTCTGCCCACGTCCGCTGTGCCTTCCGGTGCATAGTGTTCCCAGATCAGCTCGCCCGTGGACGCATTGTAAAAGTATTCCAGCAGACCGTTGGCATTGTCCTGCTGGATGCCGTAGCCCATCATTTCCGTGCCGTTGTTGGCATTGCAGAATGAACCAACATACCAGCGGTCGCCATGTACCACATTCTTTACGGTGTAGCGATGACTGCCGTCGCCGTTGAGGGCATAGCCCATATGGAGGACTTCATCCTTGCCGTCATAATCCACATCGGCAATGCGGATATTGTGCGCTTCGGCACCGTAGGCGCCGGCTTTCCACTGCTGAACGAATTTGCCGTTTTCATACGCATACGCCACATTATAGCTATTGAAGGATTTATCGTCATTACGGTTCTTGACCCAGCAGACAAGGGACGGCTTCACGCCGTCAAGATAGCCGATCTCCATCATGCACGCTTTGGGACCCGCTTCGATCTTGTCATCCGGCACAGGAGCGGAATCCTGCATTGCGCCGGTCATGCCGTCAATGACTGCAATTGCCTGACCGTTGGTGACGTCGTTGGAGTATACATTTCCGTCACCGAATGTTACGCCATCTGCAATCCGCACCATGACTTCCGCATAGCCGTCGCAGTCAATGTCATAGACGGTCGCACCGTCCCACATGCCGACATCAATGGTCGCCGCACCCGGTTCGATCTGGTAGCGGTCCACGCTGTTCGGACCCATGTCGATCGTCCAGAGATAGGTGCCGTCATTGAGGTAGGCTTCCAGCTTCTGGGTTTCTTCATCACAGCGGTCAATCAAATAATCATATGCACCGTCGCCGTTGAAATCCCCGACCCAGACAAAATGCACCGTACCGCCGTCCCTGATTGGAACGGTATAATATGCACCGGCTCCCTTGTTTGCAGGGAGGGTAAAGCTGCCGTCGGAATCCTTTTCCACGCCGTTGTAGACGGTCTTGACAGTGTAGGTGTTGTTCTTCGTCAGATCCGCCGTGGTATCAGTGAAATTCGTACCGCCCGTGAGAACTTCGGTATTCACCTTGACGGTTTCACCATCCGTGGTACGATAAACATTGAAGCCCATATCCGCTTCATCGGACGCAAGCAGTCGCCAGCTGACAAATGCGGCATTGCCCACACTGACTGCGACTACGCCTCTGTCAAGCCGTTCCATCATCCGGCTGCCGGAAAGGGTTTTGATACCATCATAAACCTCCGGTGCAACCGGTTCCTGATGGTCATAGGTCACACCTGCCGGAAATCCGTCGATTCTTGCAAGGATATAATCCTGCATCAGCTTCACATCTGCTGCATCAAATACGCCGCTGTCATCCAGATCACAAAGTTCCTGCTGGATCGACGACATACCAGTCGGCGCCGCACAGAACCGCTTCATAAGACGCAGGTCGAATCCATCAAGCCGGCTGTTTCCGTCAACATCACCGTAATAGTAGGCGTCTGCTGCGGATGTGCGGCACAGCTCTCCGGCGGCTGTACCCGTAAAAAGCAGTGCAGCTGTCAGACAGACTGCTGTTCCTTTCCGGAACCAATTCTTTTTTTGCATTGTCAAATTCCCCCTTGTTGTTTTCTCTGTTTTCTAAAAACGGAACGCTGTGTCTTTATTATAACAGAGGAAAGAAGAATATACAAGTGCTTTTTGCGCACATTTCGTGCACTTTTCGCTCATCTTCCCACCCGTTTGCACAGCTGCATCTCATAATGCCGACACTTTGGAATCGAAAAATACATTCCTTTGATGAAATAATGCATTGACACATGCTGCGCAATCTGCTAAACTATAGGCAACAAGAAATACCATCCAAAAGGAGTGTTTGTTATGAAACTGAAGAACTACACTGCGCTGCTGTTGTCCCTTGTCACCATGGGCAGCACCATTTCCCTCCTGCCGACAGAAACGGCAGCTGCTGCCGTATCCTATCCGGTGCAGCGCTTTCAGATAGGGATTGCCGACACCGACCGCAACGTGAATGCGGAGGATACCGCACTGAAATCCGCTGTCCAGAACGGTACTGCAGCAGAAAACTGGACGCTCAATTTTGTAGAAAGCGGCGTTTTTGAGATCGTCAGCACGACAAACGGACAGATCCTCACCTGCGACGGCAGCAATGTCCTGCTTGCCAATGATGCGAACGGTGCAAACCAGCGCTGGAAAATCGAGAGCGTGCAGAAGGATTATGACGGCTATGCGCTCTATTACAAAATCGTCAGCAATGCGGATACAGCGCAGGCACTGACTTTTTCGACGGATTCCAACAGCTTTTCCATGACAAGCTACAGCGGTGATACTTACCAGAAATACAAGATCAATCTCACCGGTCAGGACGGCTTTGCGGCAAACTGTATGACTGAAAGCGGCGAAAAAGCCGGCACGATCGGCGGTCTCTTCGGTGAAGTGGTATATGTCACCAAGGATACAGATCTCATCAGCTATCTCAATTCCACAGAACCGTATACCATCGTTGTGGACGGCACGATCAACATGCAGCCGCATCAGAAGACCAGAATCCGTGACAACAAGACCATCGTCGGTTCCTACAGCGGCGGTAAGCTGATCGACTGCGAACTGCGTACCAATAATGAATACGGTCTGGAAGGCGATCATCCTTCCGATAACATCGTCATTCAGAACATCGACTTTCTCGCCAAGAATGAGCGTGGACGCATCTTGGTACAGATCTGGTCATCCCGTCAGATCTGGATCGACCATTGTTCCTTCATCAGCGAACTGTCCCGTGATGTGGATGAAGTCGGCAAATTCATCTGGATCAATACCCCCTACGAAACCTACATGGACAAAAAGGACAGACTCCGCAGCCCTGACTACATCACCATCTCCTACTGTATCTTCCGCAATCGTTTCTGGACGGTTGCCTATGGCACACAGAACGATGAATACAGCCGCTGCCGTACATCCGTGATGTACAACTGGTGGGATGAATGCGTCCGCCGATGTCCGCAGATCGGCAACGGCAATATGCACGTTGTCAACAACTATTATTCCGGCAATGATAACGGGAACGATCAGAGTACGGATCAGATCATCGGCGGCGATCACTGCAATATCGTCAGCGAAAACTGTCGTTTTCAGTCCCTGAAGGGCGATGAAATCGTCGCTGGCACGGCGGGTGACCCCTATCGTGACACCGGTTCCTACACCAGCGATACGGCAAATTCCACACCCTATCCCCTGAACTTCAAAACCTCCAATACCAGCACATGGTATCCGAATCAGTCCAATTATGGCTATGCCCTCATGGACGCCTACAACTCAAGCGGCAAGGACACCAAGGACTTTTGCATGAAGTACACAGGGCACCGGAATTCCGCTCTGACCTTCCTCACGGACAGCGGCATGACGGATTATATTTCCACCGCCCACCCCTCCCCGTTCAAAAAACACATCGATGTCGCAGACGGCAAACCCGGCGCAGTGTTCGATACCGCCTACACCTATACCTTCTGTAATGCGGCAAGCGGCTTGTATCTGGAAGTAGCGGACAACAGTGCACAAGCCGGTGCGAATGTCCAGCAGGGCACTTCCGGTGCACGGAACTGGAAACTGCAGGATGCCGGAAATGGCTATTACAAGATCTATTCCGAGGTCGGTGATGGCAAAAGCTTCCTCCTTGACCTCGACTATGGCAAGCCTGACAACGGCACAAATATCGGGATCTGGGGCGATACGGAAAGCGATGCGCAGTCGTTCAAATTCGTGGCAAACGGGGATGGCACCTATGCCATTGTCACAAAGGCAACCCGTGACAAGAGCGGCATCGGCATTGACGGCGGCTCCATCGCAGAGGGTGCCAATGTCATCCAGTGGGCACTGGATGGATCGGATAATCAGAAGTGGTTCCCATCCGCTGTCATAGAAACAAATGGTACGCTGATCAGGGATCTTGCCGTCAGCGATATGCCCCATGTCTCCGGATGGGCATACGACAACAGTCTGGAAAACGGCGATCTTGTTTATGGCGACCGTGATGCCGTCTTTACAGAAATCCCCGAAGCGCTCATCGGTGCAGAACTCATCCGCACGGCATGCGATTCCAAAAACACCATCGGCACACTGGCATCCTTTACTGCAGGTGCGGATATGACCGTCTACATCGCACTTGATTCCAGAGTGAAAACCGCTCCTGCATGGCTTTCGGATTACACTCTGACAGATATGACCATGACTAACAGCAAGGATGTGATCTTCCGCCTCTATGCCAAGGAAGTGCGGTCCGGTGACTATGTATTCCTCAGCGAAAACGGACAAAGTGCCGGCTGTGTGAATTACGCAGTCATTGCTGCCGAAAACCGCCCCGACTCCGTGACAGGCGATATCAATGCGGATGGCAGCCGCAATGTGCTGGACGTTGTTCTTCTCCAGAAATGGCTGCTCTGTACGCCGGATGCGGTGCTTCCTGCTCCGCAGGCTGCTGATCTGTCGGAAGACGGTACGATCAATGCCTTTGATCTGGCAATCATGAAACGTATGCTACTCTCATAAATAAAACAGCCGGATTTACCAATGTGCAGGTAAACCCCGCTGTTTTGCATCGGGAAAGCACTGCCCTTACACATCCTCCCCGGTTTCTCTGTATTGCAGTGCGGACATTCCGACCCATTCCTTGAACTGGCGCATAAAATGACTGTTATCATGATATCCGCAGGAAACTGAGATTTCCTGCACCCGCAGTTCCGTGTGCCGAAGCAGCCATTTCGCTTTCTCAATCCGGGCATGGATGATATCCTTATTACAGCTGATTCCGTACTCCTTTTTGTAGATTTTCTGGAAATGACTGGTGCTGATGCCGATGCGCTCCGCCATTTCCGGCAGTGACCATTCTTTTTGCGGCGCTGACCAGATCTCACGATGCATCCGGTACAGTTTGTCCATATAATTGCCGCTGGCATCGGTCAGCGCTTCCGTCCGCGCCTGCAGAAGCTGCAGCCGTTCCTCGATCAGCTCCTCCGCTTCATTGAGTTTCCGGAAGCGCTGTTTGCTGCAGTCCGTAAGCAGCTCCGGAAACTGCTGATAGGGTACCACACCCATGATC
This sequence comes from Oscillospiraceae bacterium, assembly GCA_045544635.1. GTDB lineage: Bacteria > Bacillota > Clostridia > Oscillospirales > Ruminococcaceae > UBA3855. The sequence continues at coordinate 24,204 of JAZPZJ010000055.1, read as the reverse complement.
TCCCGCATTTTCGCTTCAAGCAGCGTGATATGCCTGTCGGCAAACCGTTTCGGCTCCTCCCTCGTATCCGCATACGAAAGCACCGCAAAGACATGCTCATCCAAACGAGCGATCACTTCGTCCGTGGGGACGGACAAACGCAGCGCATTGGCGATCCATGTATGCCTTGCAAGGAATGCAGCACTCTCATGCTCCTGTCGCTCCGGATAGGAAATGAGCAGCAGCAAATAATCCTGTTTTCCGGAATGCTTCGGCAGCTGTTCCAGAAAGCCCCGTTTATTGAACAGACCCGTGGAAGGATCACGCACAGAAAGTGCCGCCAGCTGTTTGCGGATATACTGCTCATACATCCGCTTCTGGAGCTTATCCAGCCCATTGGCAAGCGCATTATTCCAGTTCATCAGATGCTCATCCAGACTGATTTGCAGCGCATCTTTATATTTATGCGCAACATAGCCAAAAATCTGTACATTCTGATGAAGCGAAGTAAACACGATCAGCTGCGGCTCGTGGGGCTTGGCAAGCTCCGGCAGCAGTTTTTTTCTGGGAAAGGTGATCTCCTTTTCTGCTCCGTCAGAAGTATAACGCAGCGCCAGCTGCATCGTTTCCGAATATCCCTGTTTGCGGAAGGACGCCGTATTTTCAAAATCAAATTTCCAGTCCTCGCAAAGACAAACCGCATATTCATACACGGGATGCAGCAGGAAAGAGATTGCGTAAACCGTGTTCATCAGTTCATCCAGTTCTTCTGCTGTACTCAGAACCGAAATGATATTGATGGGTCTATAGACATTCTGGTCATACTACTGCTGGAGCAAATTGAACAGAAACATTTGTGTGTTCTGATCCGCATTCTTCTGAAGCGGAGAACAGCCGCAGCTTGTACCGAACCGGATATACTGCTGCGGAATTGCCGATGCAGACTGTTTTCCTGTGATCAGTTCGTGCAGGCGGCATACTGCATTGAAACCAAGCTGGCGTTCACGACCGCAGACCGTCGTGATATTGGGCAGACTGACTGCAGTGTGAAGACTGCCGTCATACCCTGTGACTGCAATATCCTCTGGCACTGCCACACCATGCTGTCTGAGTGCTTCGCAAAGCGGAAATGCCATGGTGTCACTGGCACAGACAATCGCATCCGGCTTCGGGACACGCCCTTCTGCAATATCCGTTCCAAGCTGCCGGGGCTTTTCTTTCCAGAACCCCCCATAAAAGATCATACTGTCATCCACAGGAAGATCTGCTTCTGCCATTGCCTGACAAAATCCGGCAAGCCGTTCATCGGAATTAAATTCATCCGGGAATCCCGTCAGACAGTACAGCTTCCTGCAGTGATGCGCTTCGATCAGGTGTTTTGTAAGCTGGTACATGCTTTCTGTCTGCGATGCCGTTACATAGGGCAAAAGGTCGGTTGGCTCGCCGACGGTCAGGCACGGGATCGGAAGCTTCCGGAGTTCCGCGTAAATCTCCTTCTTTCGTTCCCGACTGAGATACCTTGATGCATGGAACAGGATCCCATCAAGCTCAGAATGAAAGGCAAGCTGATATATATTGCAAAAGCTCCCGACATCGGGATAGATCTGGTACTCATCCGTTTTATTGCAGGCATCGGTGAAGATCAGTACATCATACCCCAATTCCTTCGCATGGGTATGGATACCCTGTATCATCTCCCGATCATTCACCTCTAACACTTCCGGGATGATTACCCCAATTTTTCCAATTGCTTCCATACCGTTGCCCCCTGCGCTGATAGATTTAATCCCATTATACCATTCTAATCCAAATTTGTCAATCCTGCTGTTTTTCAACCGTGTTTTTCCGGAGAAAAGATGCATTTTGACTTGACCACAGGCGGAATCTGTGCTAAAATGAACATAAGAACGACTGCCATCCGGCAGGAGGAGGAATTGGATATGAAAATCGGGAAACGCATTGCGGGGCTGCTTGCGGCAGTGATGCTGTCTGTGCAGATCCCCCCGACAACATCTGCGGCTGAGCCGCATATTACAAAGCTCGACGGCACGTTCATCCAACCGTGGCTCTATGCGACCTACAGCGATGAACGCTGGGAAAGCGAAATGCAGATCATGAAGGAAACCGGCATCGACTACCTCATCATGGGAGATGTCGCAAATCACAATACCGACGGCACCTGGACGGTATACTATCCCTCCGAGCTGGATTTTCTGGAGGGCTATTACGCTTACAATGCGATCGACAAGCTGATGTACTACTGTGAAAAATACGATATCAAGGTCTATCTTGGCATGGGGCTTGATACCGCATGGAACAGCGATATTGCCTCTGCAGAAGGCAGAGAAGCAAACCGTGCCTATATGGAACGCTGCAACCGGATCACAACGGAACTGTACGATCTCTATAAACAGCAGTACCCCGATACTTACTATGGCTTCTACTTCGTGACAGAACTCTATAATACAATTTACATGGACACCGATACCGGCATCGACGCCTATGCGGATGCACTCGACGAGATGTTCACCATGGTCATCGACCACTGCAGCTCCCTGGATCCGGACATGCCGCTGCTGTTCAGCCCGTACATCAATATCTTCGGCTACGGCTACGCCAGCATCAACGTCGACCGATTTACGGAGTATTACACCGATGTGCTCAGCCGCATCCCCTTCCGTGACGGCGACATGCTCTGTCCGCAGGACAGCTGCGGCGGCGGCGGATGCGACCCTGCCCATCTGGAAGAATGGACAGCGGCGTACCGCAATGCCGTTGACCGTTCCAATGCGATCCGTGGCACCGAACTGTTGCTGGGAACGAATGCCGAGATGTTCATCTCTCCTGACGCTTCCCGTATGTCTGCACCCCACGGCGTTTCCTATGTCGGCACCAAAACCGTGGACGATTTTGCAAAGCGGCTGGAAATTGCGCAGCCCTATGTGGACTCCCTCTTCTGTTTTGCGTATCCGCACCACTATTCGCCCTATAACGCCATGCCGGAATTCCACGAGAATTTTCTCCATTACCTGAAAACCGGAGAAATCGAGACAGAACCGCCCACGCCGCCCACAGTCGTGAAGACCGAAACGGTCACTGCCGAGGACGCACAACGTCTGCAGCTGTCGATCTATGGTATGGCGGACAATACTGCTGTTGCACAGACGAATATCTATAAAAACGGCAGATTTTACGATTATCTGGTCGCAGGCGTAGCAATCGGCGGCAACGGCGAGAATGCGACGCAGCATGTCTGGATCGACTATGAATTTGATCTGCAGAACGAAACGGCGGTGTACGAATTCGAGTGTATCGACGTCTGCGGCAATGTCTCCGAAAAGAGCAGCTACACCGTCACACCGCAGAACCTCAGCAACGGCGCAGCCGAGGGCGGCACCGCCAATACCGATCCTGCCGTGGACTGGAATTTCACAGATGCCGACCACCTCACCTACACCGTATCCGGAAACAGTATCCGCATTACGGGCTTTGACGATACCATCGAACACCTTGTAATTCCGGATACCATCGAGGGGCTGCCGGTCACGGTCATTGACTGGTATGCATTCGAAACATGCTATAACCTCCGATCCGTCACAATTCCGGAAACTGTGACGCATATCAGCCGTTTCGCCTTTGTGCACTGCATCAATCTGGAGACGGTCAATATGCCTGCATCACTCTATGCCATTGAGCAGTATGCGTTCCACGACTGCCCGAAGCTGCAGGGCATCACACTGCCGGAACACCTTGCCATCATTGAAACGAGAGCCTTCAGCGGCTGCAGTTCCATCACCGAACTGACCATTCCCGCCTCCTGTACGCAGGTCGGGGATGATGCCTTTCTCAACTGCGATTCGCTGTATGCAGTCACGATCGAGAGTGACAGCACAGCCTTCGGCGAACGCTCACTGGGCTATCTCTATGACAACGGGTATGCGGTCAAACCCGGCTTTGTCATAGATGCCGCCAGCGGAACGGGCGTGCAGTATGCGATCGACAATGGCATTCCACTCAGAAGCGAGCTGATCCGTGGCGACGTCAACGCCGACGGCAGTCTGACCGTCCTCGATGCGGTGATGCTCCAGAAATGGCTGCTGGGTGCAGGAACGCTGACAAATCCTGCCGCAGGCAATCTTTGCGAAGACGGTACCATCAACAGCTTTGATCTGGCAGTGATGAAACGAGAACTTCTGTCTGAGACTTGAACCAAATAAAGGAAAGGGGCCCTTTTATGAATTGGAAAAAATGTTGTGCAGGACTGCTGAGCGCAGCGCTGCTTCTGGCGCAGGCTGTCCCGGTATATGCCGCTGAATATGCGGTCACGCTGTATTCCGGCGAAGCATCCGCAGAGGCTTGGACCTGCCCGCTCACGCTTCCCGTGGCGGACAGAAGCCTGTACACGGAAGGAAACACCATCGCTGTGCAATGCGATGCGGACGCAGCACCGTACTTTGTCCTGACCTCCAACAGCGGCGGCGAAGCCTGGGCACAGGTGCAGCCCGACGGTGCAGAGGACAACTGGTACTATTATTCCTATGACGCAATGGCAGCGTCCTTTGGCACGGATTTTTCGCTGCTTGACTACATTTCCGTCATGGCTGCGGACGCACCTGTGACCGTCTATGCCATCGAAATGCGCACCGACAGTGCGCCGGAAGAACCCGAGCCGGGCACGGACAACGTACAGCACAACGCCCATGTGGTCGGGTATCTCCCCGACTGGTCCTATGGTGCATACAGAACGATAGATTTTTCGGCGCTGACGCACCTGAACATTGCGTTCTGCAATCCTGACACGGAGGGAAATCTCTCCTGCTGGATCCCGGATAATGAAATGACAAACATTGTCAATAAAGCTCATGCCTCCGATGTCAAGGTAATGGCAGCACTGGGCGGCGGCGGCGGATGCGACGGCTACCTGCCCCTCATTGATACCCCGGAAGAAATGGCTGCATTCAACGAAAAGATCATGGCCTATTGTGAAACCTATGATCTGGACGGCATCGACCTAGATATTGAGCTGGGTTCGGGGCATGAGATCTGGAATTACTATGCGGATTGGGTTGCTTCACTGCGCATCCTCTGCGATGAACGGGGCTATGAATTGTCCACCGCCACAGCGCAGTGGGTTGCAGTACACGTCACTGCGGAAACCTTTGCGCTGTTCGATTTCGTCAATGTCATGGCTTATGACAACGATGCGGATGAAAGCTCCCATGCGGATATGGAATTTGCGCAGACCTCCCTGCAGTATTTCCATGTGCAGAAGAAAATCCCGAAAGACAAGCTTGTGCTGGGTATTCCGTTCTATGGCAGGGGCTACACTGCCGAGGGCGCTCTGGACTGGAATTCCTATGTGCCCTTTTCGGAACTGATCGCAATGGATGCGGCAAATTATGACCGTGATCTGTACAATGGCATCGCCTACAACGGCGCCTCCACCATGCGTGAAAAATGCGCCCTGGCAAGCGAATACGGCGGCATCATGATCTGGGAGCTGTCGCAGGATGCGTCGGGAGAATACTCCCTCCTCTCGCTCATCAAGGAGGAACTGACCACGCCCGCTGCAATCCGTGGCGACGTCAACGCCGATGGCAGTCTGACCGTCCTCGATGCGGTGATGCTCCAGAAATGGCTGCTGGGTGTCGGAAACCTGACAGCACCGCAGGCAGGCGACCTTACCAACGACGGCAGCATCAATGCCTTTGATCTGGCAGTAATGAAGCGGGAACTGACGGCGTGAGTAATACATATCTAAAAAAGGCATTGCCGGTCGGCAATGCCTTTCTCTCTTGCCCCGCAGGATTGACAGGACGGTGAAAATATTGTATAATATTACGGTAATCCCATCACCCTGAAAGGAGCCGATGCATCATGTTAAGTGCATTTCTGACCACCGCTGCAACAGAAAGCGAGCTGGGAAATCTGCTGACCGAAGAAGCGGAACAGGTCACCACGATTTTCACACAGCTCTGGGACTTTATCAAATCCCTGCTGCCCTCACTGGGGTTTGCGGCAGTTGTCCTGTTTCTCGGCATTTTTGCCGCCAAAAGTCTGACAAAGATCATCAAGCGCAGTCTCAAGCGCAGCAATATAGATCCCACCGCCGCAAGCTTCCTGAATTCGCTCATCAGCGTCCTGCTTTATGCGCTGGTTGCCATCATCGTCCTTTCCGTCCTCAATGTCCCGATGACCTCGATCATCACGGTGCTCGGTACCGCCGGACTTGCCATCGGTCTTGCGCTGCAGGACAGCCTTGCGAATGTAGCAGGCGGTTTCCTGATCATGTTCACAAAACCGCTGAAGGTCGGGGATCTGGTGAAATTCGGTGATGTGACCGGAACGGTCAAAAGCGTTGGCATCCTTCAGACCAAGCTCATACTCGGAGACCGCACCATTGTCTGCATTCCGAACGGACAGGTAGCCGATTCCGTGATCGTCAATTACTCCGAACAGGAGCTGCGCAGACTGGATCTGGAGATCGGCATTTCCTATGCTGATGACACGGAACTTGCAAAGCAGGTGATCTCAGAACTGATCACCGCCCATCCGCTTGCAGTCGAAGAGCCGGCACCGCTCGTCCGTGTGGGCGCCTTCGGAGACAATGCGGTGACCCTCCATGTCCGTGTGTGGACAGCGAATGACAATTACTGGGAGCTGCATTATGATCTGCACGAGCAGATCAAAGCGGCATTTGACCAGAACGGCATTCATTTCCCCTTTCCGCAAATGGATGTGCATCTGGAGAAGGATTCTATGTAAACGTAAAGAGGGACTGCATCAGCAGTCCCTCTTTATTAGTTATTATTTCTCGACGCTTCAATACATGCATCGATCACCAGCACGACCGCCAACGCCGTGACCTCATCGGCATCGTCCGAAATATCCAGCTGGTAGGCATCACCGAGCGTGAACCATTCCTTGGTAACCCGTGCGATCCGATGGCTTCCAGCGGTAATCTCGTAATCATGGCTGAAAACATCACCGTGCACCCTCCAGCCAAGTCCGTTCACGCTGTATTCCTGATGGAAAAAGGTGAATTCCTTCACGACCTCTGCGACCTGCATCCCGTCCCTGAGGATCTCGTACTTTGGCAGGAACGTCATCAGCCGCTGCTGGATAAAGGCAAGCTCACGACCGCCCAGATCGTACAGATGCAGCTTCTTGCCGAAGGTGAATACCTCGCCTTCAACGTGGTAACGTTCGTTTCCTTCCACATCATAAATGGAAAATTTGTCCCCCCAGGTAAACAGACGTTGTTTGATGTAAAGTGTCATAGTTTTCCTCCCATTTGATCATCGCTTATGATTTGCTGCGGCGCATCTCATAGACCGCATGAATCTGTTCGTCCAGCGCTGCAATCTCCTGCGCAAGCAGAGCGATCTTTGCTTCCAGCTCCGCCCTCGGTGCTGCACTTTCCTGCGCCGCTTCCAGCCGATGCGCTCTTATCTCCGAAAGCGCCGATACCAAAAGCCGCTGTGCATCGCTGTATTCCGCCGTTTTATCCAGCATTTTCCCGAACTGCAGCGCTCCGTACACATACGGCTCGCCGATCGTGAACACCAGAATGCCGCCGCTGTGTGCGGCCTGTGCAAGCTTGTCGCTTGCCCCTGTCTGGCTCCAGCCCATTGCACCGATGTGCTGCATTCCCGCTTCCAGCTCCGTGGAAACATAGGGAAGCCCTTCTTCCTGATGATGCATCACCGCAGTGACATCATATTCCGCAAGCAGCGTATCGTATGCACCGGTATAGGTATCCCGTTCGAAATACACCGCCTGCGGCAGGGCAATGCCCCTCGCCTGCAGGCATTCCTGCATCTGCGGGAGCCACTCCTCCAGCGGCGTTTCCCCATCCCACAGCAGGCAAACCTCCCAGCCATCCGCCATCATCCGGTGGTACTGTTCCTGCGTGATGCAGTCCGCTTCCCCCGGCAGCTGCGTCTGCGAAAGGGCAAGCATTCCGGAATACCCGTGCGCCTGCATCGCCGGATACACCTCTGTAAAGATCGCTTCTGTCAGATCCGTGCAGACAAAGGTCAGGCATGCACTGCCGTCGATCCGAAGCTGGTATTCCTCCGTCAGTGCCGCAATCTCCTCACGCAGCATCCGCTGCTCGGACTGCAGCGCATAGATCTCGGCATCCATGCCGTCATAGCGTGCTGTGAGTGTTTTCCGTTCGGCATATGCCCAGACCAATAGCGCTGCCAGCAGCAGCGTCAGACAGAGCGCTGCCGCCGCCGTGATCCGGCTGCGGCGCTGCATGTTCCGCCGTTCCATCATGCAAACGGCACGAACGGCAGCTCGATCACACCGCTGTCCCCAGCAGGTGCCGTTTCCGTCGGCTGCGGTTCGGTTTGCTGTGATCCGGTCGGCTGTACGGGATCAGCTTCTGCAGCCGTACCGCCCGCTGCATCCGTGGCAGCTTCCGTCGCATCCTGTATTGCAGTTCCGGAACTCTGCGCTGCTTCCTGCGTTGCAGGGGCAATGGGCAGCTCTGCCGTCCCTGGCTCTCCGGTCATTTCCTCAAGCGCTGCCGGGGGCACAGTCTGCACTGCGGATTCCTGAACGATCTTCTCTTCCTGCGTGGTTTCTTCTGTCTGTGAAGAAACGGTGCCGCCATCCGCAGCATCTTCGCCGTTTCCACAAACCAATAACACGATTCCAACCGCACACAGCAGTATCAGCAAAAGTACCGCCAGTACGGTGATATTACGTTTCTGCATAATTCCTCCTGCAAATGTGAAACTACCACTCGTCCTCATTGACCGCATTCGGCGCAATCGGCACAAAGGGCAGATCATAATTCGGCTTGTCATTGCTGGTCGTGATGATATCTTCCTGATCGAAGCACACAACCTCCATTTCGGGCGTGCAATAGGGTTCCTTCATTCGCTTCCACCCCTTTGATTCATGATTTTACCTTACAATTATACAATATAATGCGCCGCTTGTCAATCTTTTGACAAATTCCGCCGACCTTTTCTGAAAAAAGGCAAAAAAAGAAAGCTCCCTCGGTCAGAAAGCTTCCTGTTATACTTCTTCCGGCAATTCCTCGCCCTCTTTCCCCCACGGCTGCTCTTTGTCATAGATCTTCAGCGCATCGGGGCCGTTATACTCATAATCCTTTTTGAGTCTCGAAACCAGACTCAGGCTGACCTGGAGAAGTTCTGCCGTTTCTTTTACCGTCTTTCCGCTTTCCAGAGTCCGGATGATCTCCAGACGTTTCTGGTAGCAGCGTTCCAGATACAGCTCACGCTTTGATTTTTCCGGCATTTTTGTTTCATGCACACAAATTTCAGGCACTGTTTGGAGCGGTCAGGGGGAGCGTTGCAGCTCCCCGATTCCCGCACACTTATGTAAACCCAAAATCTCCCTTATCAAACATTACGGTACATACACAGAGGTGCTGTACTCCATAATGTTTTCAAAGCTTCCACTCGTTGTGATTACTGTAAACGATGACAACAGACGGTATTCGCCATCCGCCAGATTGGACTGGGTATTGGTTGCAGAACCAAAACTGCCGTTGTCAGTCTCGTTCCAGTGTGCCACAAATTTCCAGGAACCCGAGGACGTTTTGACCTGCAGCGTCTGATTGGTCACGACCTGCGTCACCGCAGAGGTTCCCTTCAAAGTACTCACACAGGTTGCCGTTCTTCCGGAAACACTCAGATCAGAGGTTTGTCCTTTTACATACTGTGCCCAGATCACATTCTCCGGTTCCTGCTGTGCTGCCGATACGGTCGGTGCGGTGCAGCAAAGGAACAGCGCCGCTGTCAGCATCACGGCTGCGAGCTTCTTCAACATGCATTTTCCTCCTTTCCGATTATGTAAGAGAAAAATCCCTTTCATAATATCATAACCATCCGGAAAGGCGAATCCTGACCAAAAATCCGAAAGTTTTTTATTTTTCTACCTTTTGCACAGATTCAGCGATCTCGATTGCAGCACTTTTACCAAGATTTGTACTAACTTTAAAAATATACTCTTCGTTCATCCAGATCAGATTGTAACACCCGAATCTGTCCTCGAAGCAGATTGCTTCCCGGTCATGCACATATGCCTGGTCAAAGGAAGCAAGCTCCGTATTATGACCAACCCTGTAATTCCACTTCACATCCTGCGAAAAATCGACCTCATTCTCCCCCTGCAGATAACGGATATAAATGAGATCCCCTGCCTCCTGGAAATGATACTCCATTTCATAACCACTCAGATCATATGTGATCCGGTATTCGTCTTCAATCGTGCGGGGGGCATCGTCATTGACTTCTCCCGGCACAACATGCGTCCATTCCGAAGAGATCGTAACGCCGAAATCCTCATACCGCCCACGCTGCGCATCCGTATGCAGCAGCATCGACGAAGAGACAAAAACCACCGCCGCCACACAGGCAGCACACTTTACCCAGGTATTGGTGATCCGGTACCGCGGTTTCTCACGGCGGCGGATCAGATGTTCCATTTTCTGTTCAAATTCCTCCGAAAAGACATGCGGTTCCTCCGGTACTGTCCGATTCTGATAATCCCGCATCATTGCTTCGTGCAGTGCACGTCTGAATTTCTCATCCTGCATTGTCCCTGCCCCTTTCCAACGCTTCACGCAGCAGTTTTTTGGCACGTTCGAACCGTTTCCAGAACGTCCCCACGGTGATTCCCTGCATTGCAGCGATCTCCTTCGGCTTGAAGCCGTAGAGACATCGCAGCATCAACACTTCCTTGTAAATCTCCGGCAAAGCGCAGATGATCCCGACCAGCGCTTCGTATTCCGTGCGCTCCAGCAGATCCGGATCCAGCACGACCGTATCCTCTTTCAGCTTCGTGCTGCGTGACGCTCTGCGCTGGTTGCTTTTGTAGAGATTCCGTGCAGTGTTCCTACTAATCATAACAATATAGGGGCCCAAATCCTGACAAGGAATGGACCTGATTTTTTCAAAATGGACTGCAATTCTCTCAAATGCACAATGAACCGCATCTTCTGCATCCTCTTCATTGTGTAAAACGCCATATGCTGCCGCATACATTTCCTGGCGGTATTTCTCGTATAAGCGGCGGAAGAGGTCTTTGTCGTCCTCGGTATCCAGTACCGCAAGGCAGATGCTCAGCATACCCATGCTCCTTTCTATCGGATGTTGTGCCTGTCGAAAAAGGCGTTCTTTTTTATTATACAACTTTGCACAGCAGATTGCAAGCATTCTTTTCATCCGGATCCCCGACGGCTGCTTGCAAAAGGCTGCAAAATTGTGTATAATAGCAGTAACAGGACAGAACGGAGGGATCCCATGGAAAAACGATTGGATTGTGTAATGGATCTTGGCGAACAGATGCTCATCAGCGGCGGCGAGGTGCATCGTGTCGAGGACAGCCTGCGGCGGATCTTCACCGCCTATGGCGCAAAACGCACGGATGTCTTTATCATCACCAGCAGCATGGTGGTGACCATTCATACGGCGGATGACCAGGTGCTGACCCAGACACGCCGCATCACGGAAACGGCAACGGATTACGAAAAGCTGCACCGCCTCAATGCGCTCTCCCGCACCATTTGCCGGGAGCGTTCCTCCCCCGCAGAGATCCGCCGCCGGCTTGACGAGATCGGCGCCGCAAAGCGCACACCGCTCTGGCTGGAGTTTCTCTGCTATGCGGTCATCTCCGGCGTATTTACAATGTTTTTTGCCGGCACGGTAGTGCAGGCGCTGGTATCGGCAGGGATCGGTGCATTCGTCCGGCTGGTGCTGCTGCTCTGTGACCGCACCATCAAAAACCAGATCTTCGCCAAATTCATGGCGTCGCTGAGCGCAACGGCGCTTGCGTTTCTGGCGATGTTCATCGGACTGATCCCGCATGTGGACAACGTCATCATCGGTGCGATCATGACCCTGCTTCCGGGCACCGGTCTGACGACGGCACTGAAGGATCTGTTCGTCGGGGACAGTATTGCAGGACTCCTGCGGACGATCGAGGCGTGCATCACGGCGCTTGCGATCGCAGCGGGCTATTGTTCCATCGTATTTCTGACAGGAGGCGGCATGGTATGACAAGTGCAGAATGGATCCAGCTTTTTGCGTCCCTGATCGGCTCTTTTTGCTTCGGCATCCTGTTCCGCCTGCGTGGGACAAGACTGATCGCCGCTGCCTGCGGCGGATTGCTGTCGTGGGGACTCTTTCTCCTGCTTGACCGTGTGGTCACCAGTGAACCGATCAGCTATTTCATCGTCGCAGCGCTCATTTCCCTCTATGCGGAAGCATTGGCAAGGGTGCTGAAAACACCGGCGACCCCCATCGCAACCACCTCCCTCATCCCGCTGATTCCCGGCGGTTCGCTGTATTACACCATGGCGTATGCGTTTGAAAGCGATTTCGCCATGTTCCTCGAAAAGGCGGTCTATACCCTGAAACTTGCCTCCGCACTGGCACTCGGCATTATTGCGGTGACTGCGCTCTCCCGGCTGATCTTCCGGAAAATGCGCAGCGGCGGCTGCGATGCAAAACCGCATCCCAAAACAAAATGAGCGTTTGTGCAACATTCAAAGTACAATCCGACATTGACGAGCGCTGCTTGATATGTTATAATTTTGTTAACATAATACAGAGGCGTGCGTAATTCTTATCTTCTTCATTGTGCACACTCATTCATCAAGGAGGCATATCATTATGAGAAACTGTAAACGTGTGCGGCATGCAGTGCTGCTTTCACTGACGCTGCTCGCTGCGTGGCTGCTCCCGCTCTTCGGCGTCGGCAGCATGACCTACCCTGCGGAGGCTGCGTCCGTTGACTATCCGGCACAGCTGATGAACATCGCAACCAAGGATAATTCCAAGGTGCTCACCGAAAACGGCACCACCGACGGCTCTGCGCTTTCTGCAAAAGCACTCGGCAACGACCTTTCCCCTTCCTGGCGTTTTGACAGAGTTGGTGCGGATTCCAATGGTACCTTCTTCAAGATCGTCAATGCGCAGTCCGGACGTCTGCTGACTCCTTTGAATTATAACGTATCCGCAGGCGCAAGCGTGGTCATCTACGGCAGCGAATCCGCCCAGTCCCAGCACTGGTATGTGGTACCCGTATCCACGGATCGTCTGGGCAACAACCTGCACTACAAGATCGTCAACTATTCGAACACTTCCCTTGCCCTCACACAGGGCAGCTCCGGTATGACGCTGGCAAATTACACCGGCGCTGACAACCAGCTCTGGCTGCTCAATGCCGACGGTCTGCAGGGCTTTGCAGGCTACTGCAAGAACGACAACACCGGCAGCGTCAAGGCTGCCGATATCGGCGGTCTGTTTGGTGAGACCGTAGAGGTTTCCACCTTTGCGGATCTCAAGCAATACGCAGAATCCGACACTCCCTACACCATTGTTGTAAACAAGAACATCAGCGTCACAGAGCTGAATATGAACGGCACCCGTTACATGTGCACTGCCGGCAGAATCTATGTCCGCAGCAACAAGACCATCATCGGCAGCTATTCCGCCAACACCCTGTTCAACGTGCAGTTCTGTACTTCGAGCGGCAAGGGCGTCGGCAACAACATCATCATCAAGAATTTTGATATGCAGCATGATGCAGAATCCAATAACAACGACTCCATCGTCTGCTATTTCGGCTCCGGTCAGAACATCTGGGTTGACCATGTGACCTTCACCGGACACAACGGCTATGGCTATGCGCCGCAGACCGGTCAGGTGGACGAGGACAAGTTCCTTGCCTGCTGCTACGATGCGGACTACTGCACCGTTTCCGACTGCTCCTTCGGCGGTCACAAATACGGTCTGATCCTCGGCTATCCGGCGGATGATTCCAATGCCAAGAGCTATGACGGTTTCCCCCGCATGTCCCTGATCTCCAACAAGTTCTATGACACCAACACCCGTGCACCGGGTCTGATGCGCTGGGGCTATTTCCACTCCCTCAACAACTATGTCAACAAGTTCAGCATGGGCTACACCGTGCACAGCGGCTGCGATATCTATGCAGAAAACTGTGTCTATGAAAATGGCGGCAGCGTCATCTGCGACTGGAACTCCATCACCTATGCCGGTGCCTATGCAGAGTCCGGTTCCATTTTCACCAACTGCTCCAGAACCGTACAGGGACAGGGAACTTCCAGCAATCCCAGCTACTCCCAGGCAAGCTCCTGGAGACCCAGCGGCAACTATGATTACATCAAGCTCAGCGCAGAAAATGCCAAGACCTACTGCAGCAGCTACAGCGGCGCACAGACCTCCAAGAGCAACTGGATGTACCTGCGCTATGCAAGCAAGGGCGTGCCCAGCGCCGGCTATACGGAAGCTCCCAATGGTCCGATCGCCGCAACCTTCACTGAAGGCTCCGCATACCGCATCAAGAATGTCAACTCCGGTCTGTACATGCAGGTAGCAGGCGCAGCAGCAGAGAACGGTGCCAATGTCCAGCAGTGGGGCACCGATAACACCTCCGTTCACGATATCTGGAAGCTCTGCAGTGCAGGCGATGGTTACTACTACATCGTTTCCTGTGTCGGTGACGGCGGCACGTATGTGCTGGATGTTGCCGGTAAAAAGACCGATAACGGCACCAACATCGATATCTACCAGTACAATGGCGGTACCAACCAGCAGTTCATGCTCACCTCCAACGGTGACGGCAGCTACAAGATCCGCACCAGAGTTTCCGGTGAAGCTTCCGCAGTCGAAGTATCGGATGCATCCACCGCCTCCGGCGCAAACATTCAGCAGTGGGAAGTCAACGGCGTCAACTGCCAGGACTGGATTCTTGAACCTGTGACGGATCCCGGCTGCACAATGGATACCGGCGTGATCTACACCTTCGAGAATGTCAACTCCGGTCTCGTGATGGAAATCATCAATGCGGCAATGGAGGACAATTCCAATGTTCAGCAGTGGGAGCAGAACGGCGCAGACTGCCAGAAGTGGACGCTCAAGGAATTCGGCTCCGGCAATTATTACTGGATCCGTTCCCAGCAGGATCCGAACTTCGCACTCAAGGCTGAGGGCAGCGAGAATGGTGCCAATATTGACATCGTGACCTATTCCAACAAGGACAGCGCACAGCTGTTCCGCTTCTCCAAGAATCTGGATGGTTCCTACAGCATCATTACCCACGCTTCCAAGGACGCATGCCTTGTAGAGGTCGGCTATGCTTCGCTCGAGGGCGGCGCCAATATCCAGCAGTGGGAGCCGACCAACCACAACTGCCAGAGATGGAATGCAATGACAGAGACAACGACCACGACTACGACAACAACGACGACTACGACAACGACAACAACGACGACTACGACAACGACGACCACAACAGAGACAACGACCACTACAACCACAAGCGAACCTGTCACCACCACAACAACATCCACAACGACGACCGAACCTGTCACCACCACCACGACCACCACAACCACATCGGAAACCACGACCACAGCACCTGTTGATGAGGAAGTGGTGTATGGCGATGCGAATATGGACGGTGAGATCGACGTACTGGATATCATCGTACTGAACAAGAATCTGCTCGGCGGCGGCGCACTCTCCGAACAGGGCAAAAAGAATGCGGACGTTGACGGCGACGGCGTCGCAACTGCAAACGACTCCCTGAACATCATGAAGTACATCGTAAAGCTGATCGACCGGCTTCCCGTATAAGAACACATTCCCCCTCCGTACCAGCGGAGGGGGATTTTTTACTGTTCATTGTGCACCCTTCACAAAGTTCAACATAAAATCTTGACTTCCATCGTACAGGATGGTATAATATGGATAATGACATTTTTATGGTTCCCATTCGGATCAATGGGGGCATCATCGGATACAAATTTATCAGGAACAGGAGTCATCATCATGCGCAAAACACTGCACAAACGCTGTGCGGCGATCCTGTGCACCGCCGCCATGCTGACAGGTGTGATCGGGCACACCCCCATCCACGCCGAAACCACCAACATGATCACGAACAGTACCTTCGACAGCAGCACCGACGGCTGGAGCTATTATGCGCACAGTGACGCATCCGCTTCGCTTGCGCAGGAGGACGGAAAACTCGCACTCACGATCACAGCGCTTGGTTCGGTCAATTATGCCGTGCAGCTCTCCGGCAATGCTGTCACACTCGAAGCAGGAAAGAGCTACCGTGTTTCATTCGATATTTCTTCCACAGTGGGACGGTATGTGGACAGCATCGTCCAGCAGAACGGCAGTCCCTACAAGGCGTTCGCCGCACAGGGGATCACGCTGACAGAAACGGCGCAGACCGTCTCCTACACCTTTACCATGGAAGACAGCGCCGAAGCAAAGCTCATCTTCAACTGCGGCAATCACAGCGAAGTGCTTCCGGCGCATACGATCTGCATCGACAATGTAACGCTTGCGGAGATCGACCCGAGCGAAGCGGAGACCTACGATCCCTATGAACCGCCCATCCTGACCAATCAGCTTGGCTACCAGCCGGACGCTGCCAAAGTCGCAGTGTTCCGTGAGATCACAACCGAAACCGAATTTTCCGTTGTGAACGCCGCATCGGGCAAGGTGGTCTATACCGGTTCCCTCTATGGCGAACGGGAGAATCCAAGTGCCGCTGAAACCAACTGGTACGGCGATTTTTCCGCTGTCACAGCGCCCGGCAGCTACTACATCACCTGCGGTACGCTGGATGCGTCCTACCCCTTTGTGATCGGCAAAACCGTTTATGATGCGCTGCTTGACAGCACGGTCAGGATGTTCTACCTCCAGCGCTGCGGCTGTGAGGTCGTGGATGACGCCTTCGGACATCCTGCCTGCCATACCGAGACAGCGACCATCCTCGGCACCGAGGAAACGATCGACGTCAGCGGCGGCTGGCATGACGCCGGCGATTACGGGCGTTATGTGGTTCCGGCTGCAAAGGCGGTTGCCGATCTGCTCCTTGCCTACGAAGCCAATCCCACCGTTCACAGCGACAGCATCGGGATCCCCGAAAGCGGAAACGGTGTGCCGGATATCCTCGACGAGGCACGGTATGAGATCGAGTGGATGCTGAAAATGCAGGCAGCTTCCGGCGGCGTGTACCATAAGGTCAACTGCCGGGGCAATACCGGCTCTGTGATGCCCGATAAGGAAACCAGCATGCAGTATGTGACCCCTGTCTCCACCACTGCCACGGCAGATTTCTGCGCTGTGGCGGCAATGGCAGCGGAAATTTATGCGGAGATCGATCCGCAGTTTGCCCGTACCTGCCTGCAGGCAGCCGGCTCCGCATGGACATTTCTCGAGGCAAATCCGGATCTCATCCTCGTGGATCCGACGGATCTCGGCGACACCAACGGCGGCTATCAGGATTCCACGGACGGTGATGAACGTTACTGGGCAGCCTGCCAGATGTACCGTGCAACGGGCGACAGCACCTATCTCGATGCCATTGATCATATCACCGCCAAGTATTACAAGGATGGTCTGGAATGGCATATGGTCGGGCATTACGGCAATATTGCACTTCTGACGATGGAGAGCATCGACACAGAGCTGGAAGAATATGCCAAAGCAAAGGAAATGCTCTTCAACTGGGTGAATGTCTACACGAAAAACGCCGCAGAAACCGGCTATGAAACCGCCTATGCAACCTACACATGGGGCAGCAATATGAGTATTGCCAATGCCGGAATCGTGCTTTCTGTCGCATACCGCCTGACGGGGGACGAAGCCTGTCTTGCTGACGCACACAAGCAGCTCCACTATCTGCTTGGCAGAAATCCCAACGGCATCTGCTATATTACGGGCAGCGGTACCGTTTCACCGCAGAATCCGCACCATCGTCCGTCCATGTTCGTGGGACAGGCAATGCCGGGCATGCTCGTCGGCGGTGTGAATTCGGATCTTGCGGATCCGGCAGCGCAGAAATATCTGGCGGATGCTGCGCCGGCGAAATGCTATGTTGACCAGGCGGGCAGCTATTCCACAAACGAAATCACGATCTACTGGAATTCGCCGCTCGTGTACCTGCTTTCCCTGACGGAGGAGGAACGCAGCACACAGCCCATCCGGGGTGATGTCAATGCGGACGGTAAATTCAATACAATGGATCTTGTCATGCTGCAGAAATACCTGCTGCATGCCGGCGGTCTCACCGATTGGCAGGCAGGCGATCTGCACGAGGACGGCAGGATCGACGCATTCGATCTGGCGGTCATGAAGCGCCTGCTGCTTACATAAAAAATCCCCCTTCGGGAATTTTTCCCGAAGGGGTTTTCTCTGTGTATCTGCTTACAGCATCTGGGCACGCAGCTCTTCCGCACTGAGTCTGGACAGATAGCCCGGTGCTACGTCAAATGCCGTCTTGCAGCCGGTCACGCCCTCTGCCTTCATACGGCTGAGTGCTCTTGCATATGCCACCAGAACGCTTGCCGTGAACTCGGGGTTGGACTCGAGCTTGAGCGCATACTCGATCATCTGATGCGTCTGCTCGCCATCGCCGGTCTTGGCACTGCGCATGACAAAACCGCCGTGCGGCATGGTGTTGTGCTGTGCGTCAAATTCTTCCTCTGTGATAAAGTTCACAGTGGTGTTGTACTGGTCAAAATAATTCTTCATTGTCTTGATCGCTGTTTCGATCGCTGCCTTGTCAGCACCGTCCTCTGCCACGACATAGCACACTCTCTCATGCTTGTCACGGGTGGAAAGCTCGGGCTGTGCGCCGCTGCGGACTGCCTCGATCGCAGTCTCCACAGGTACGGTATACTGGATGCCCTTCTTCACGCCCGGCACTCTGCGGATGGCGTCGGAATGTCCCTGGCTGACGCCCTTGCCCCAGAAGGTGTAAGTCTTGCCGCACGGGAGAATGGACTCCGCATAAAGACGGTTCAGAGAGAACAGACCCGGATCCCATCCGAGAGAGATCATCGCCAGATGGCCGCTTTCCTTTGCCGCCTTGTCAACATTTGCAAAATGCTCCGGAATTTTCGCATGGGTGTCAAAGCTGTCAATAACATTGAAATACTGTGCCAGAGCCGGCGTCTGCTCGGGAAGATCCGTTGCGCTGCCGCCGCAGATGATCATCACATCAATGCTGTCCTGCATGTTCTTGGCATCATCCAGCTTGTATGCCGGAACGCCCGGTGTCATCAGCTTGACCGCTGCAGGGTCACGGCGTGTGAACACACCAACAAGCTCCATGTCATCATTCTGCCTGATCGCAAGCTCCACGCCCTTGCCAAGGTTGCCGTAGCCTGCAATGCCGATTCTGATCTTTTCCATAGTGATTCCTCCATGCGTAAAATTTGAACCCGTCAGAAGCGCTGTGCCGCTCCGAAACGCCCACGCAGGGCGGACAGTTGTGCGGAGCACCCTGACAGTTTTTATTATACCACATTTTAAATTCAATGTAAAGAAAAAATTTTTTATGTCAGGTAAAATTTTCCCGTCCATCAGCTGCGGCTGAACTGTGCAAATTCACAGCATCCGGAAAACATCTTCCCAAACTCTTGCATTTTCTGCGATGATGTGGTATAATAAAGTGAATATGCAGTGCCGTCAGCATGACCGCACTGTGAACCAACCGGAAAGGATCTGTATCTATGGCTAAAAATAACGCAGAGGGCAAGAAGCCCTTTGAAATTCCCCGTCCCGTATTCCCGAAGCGTGCTGTTGTTACTGCTGGCATGCCCTACGGCAACAAAGAGCTGCACTTCGGTCATGTGGGCGGCATGATGGTATTTGCGGATACCTACGCACGCTTCCTGCGTGACCGCATCGGCAAGGAAAACGTCATCTTCGTCAGCGGCACGGACTGCTACGGCTCCCCCATTGCGGAGGGCTGGCGCAAGAAGGTCGCCGATGGTGAGTTCGAAGGCTCGCTGGTCGATTTCGTGACCAGAAACCATAAAAAGCAGAAGGCAACACTCAGAGATTATGCCATCTCCCCCAACCTCTTCGCTGCATCCGGCATCGGCCGCAGCAAGGAGATCCATGCGGCATACACCCTGGAATTCCTCAATGCCCTGCACGAAAAGGGACAGCTTGAAAAGATCTCCACCATGCAGTTCTTTGATGAAAAGGCAGGCGTGTTCCTCAACGGCAGACAGGTTGTCGGCAAATGCCCCGTCGAGGGCTGCTGCTCTGAAAAGGGCTATGCGGATGAATGCGATCTCGGACATCAGTACATGCCCGAAAACCTGCTGAATCCCGTCAGCACGCTCACCGGTGAAACACCCGTCATGAAGCCGGTTGTCAACTGGTACTTCAAGCTGCGTGATTACGAAAAGCTCCTGCAGGACTGGGTGGCTGTGATGCAGAAGGACAAGGCGATCCGTCCCGTGGTACACAAGACGATCTCCGAATTCCTCAAACCCCCGGTCATCTATATCAAGCGTGAGTTCGAGGAGACCTATTTCTCCCTCAAGGACTCCATGCCGGCGCACAACTATCTGGAGGAAAAGAAAAAGCCCTCCTTTACAATTGAATTCACGACGCTTTCCGACTGCGATGAAGCATGCCGCATCCTGACACAGAACGGCATCCGCTATCGTACCGGCAAGACCCTCGTTCCGTTCCGTCTGACAGGCAACATCGAATGGGGCGTACCTGCACCGAAATTTGAAGCGGACGGCGAGGATCTGACCGTATGGGTATGGCCGGAATCCCTCTGGGCACCGATCTCCTTCACCAAGACCTACCTTGAAGAACAGGGCGCTGATGCCAATGCATGGAAGGACTACTGGTGCAGCAAGGAGTCGAAGGTCTACCAGTTCATCGGTCAGGATAACATCTATTTCTACGGCATTGCAGAGCCTGCCATGTGGATGGCACAGCAGGCTGCGGCAGAAAAATCCGCAGATCCTGCCGAAGGCGAACTGCAGCTCCCGACGATCGTGGCAAACCACCACATCCTCTTCCTCGATAAAAAGGCGTCCAGCTCCGGTGCGGTCAAGCCCCCGATGGCGGACGAGCTGCTCAACCACTACACTCCCGAACAGCTCCGCATGCACTGGCTGGGTCTGGGTCTGGGACAGCGCTCTGTGAGCTTCATGCCCAAGCCCTACAACCCCGATGCAAAGCCCGAGGATGCAGATCCCGTTGTCAAGGACGGTCTGCTGCTGTCGAACGTGTACAACCGCATGATCCGTACCGCCTTCTACACCACACAGAAGGAATTTGACGGTATTCTGCCCGATCTGCAGCCCGAGGAGCAGTTCCTTGCGGACGCCAAGAAGGCTGTGCTCGAATTCGAGCGCCACATGTCCAAATTTGCTTTCCACCAGTGCACCTATGTGCTCGACAGCTATATCCGCAACGGCAGCAAGTACATGGCAAAGGCACTGAACAATGAGGAAGCTTCCCCCGAGGAGCGCAAGCAGGCATTGGCGAACCTGTTCTATATGATCCGCATCACCGGCATTCTGCTCCATCCGATGGCTCCCATCGGCACGGAAAAGCTGCAGGAATACCTGCAGGTGGATGACAGGATCTGGAGCTGGGATACGATCCTTGAGCCGCTCACCTATTTTGTCGGTGAGAAGCATCAGCTCAAGTTCCTGCCGCCCAGAACGGACTTCTTCACCCGTCATGAAAGTCAGTTCGCATCTGCAGAAGAAGCATAAGAATCCCCTCACACCGTTCCCTCCCCGGAACGGTGTGTTTCTTTCTGCCCGTGGTTCTTGACAATTTGCCTGCGGTATGGTATAATTGGTATATTGTGAACCATGCGAGTATGGCGGAACTGGCAGACGCACCAGATTTTGGCTGCGTCACTACAGTGCATTTATCCCCTGCAAGCTCTCGGCAGGTAAAAATCAGAGCAAAATTGAATATGCGCCTGTGGTGAAATTGGCATACACGTTGGATTTTGGTTGCGTCACTACAGTGTATTTATTCCCTGCAAGCTCTGGCAGGTAAATTTCAAGAGCAAAATTGAATATGCGGGTGTGGCGGAACTGGCAGACGCACGAGATTTAGGTTCTCGCGCCGCAAGGTGTGCAGGTTCGATTCCTGTCACCCGCACCAATGAAATCCCTCGGAATTCCGAGGGATTTTTCATTTGTTGATGAAGAATTCAATTGGCACCAGATTCATATTGCACACAAGATACGTCTTATGCGTATGCCTGTCTCATGCCGATTCTCCCTCCACATACACAGCCACACTATCCTCAAAATCCCCATTGAACTCCAACCGTACATCAAGGCTCTTGTCCTCATTCTGATGCACATAAACCGTTTTCACCAGAAGCCGCAGGTTCGCATCGCTGATGTGCTGTTCCTCAATCATCTTCTCCAGGAGGTCTGCTGTAGTTTTCAGCTCGTTTCGTTTCCGTTTGCTGACCTCATCGAACTGCTTGCTTTCCTCAATCTTCTGCTGCAGGTCGGCGATTTCTTCCTCACGCTTGGTGATCATCCCATTGTAAACCGAAGCGTGTTCACGGTCGGAGATTCGCTCGATAATCAAGTCTTCAATCTGCTGTCGGAGTGCGGTAATCCTTGCCTTATACTGCTCTATCTTTCGTTCATAGGCAGGCTTTTGTCGCTGCCAGTCATGAACGATTTTATCATATTTCTTGCTCTGTTCCTGAATCTTGATTAACAGCAATTTCACTTCATCATAAATGATTTCATCGAGTTGTGATTCTTGAATTCTGTGCGGTGTACAGTATCCAATCGGTTCAGCGGAAATGCGGCTATCGGAAACCTATTTCTTCAATCGGTTTGATGATTACTACGCATTCATGCTGTTGCATTTCACACAGCTCGGCAAGCCTGTACGCAGCTGCCAGTGCTGCGGCAGATTCTTTGTTCCGAAAACGAAAAAATCGCCCTGTACTGTGACAGAGTGATTACTTCTGACGGCAAGACCTGCAAGCAAGTCGCACCGCAGCTTATGCAAAAATTAAAGAAACAGCAGGACAACCTGCTTGCGGAATATGACCGTGTGAAAAACCGCAATTACAAGCGTTTTGAGCGTGGCGAATGGAAGCTCCCAGGAGAAGAAACGGAAAAGGATATGACGTTTGAACAGTATACCACATGGCTGACACAGGCTCAGGCGGCTCGGAGGGCTTATCTTTGTGGAGAGATTTCGGGGGTGGAGTTTGAGAAGGCTCTCATTGTAGAGTAAATATAGTAATCATAGCATATAAACAGGTGCATAACGATCAAACTCGTTACGCACCATTTTTATGTGATATATTTACGACCCTGTTCCGCTGTATTTGAGTGCCCCGTACATCCAGAATTTGTAGCTTGCCCAGAAGAACAGCAGTCCAATCAGCGGAGAAAGCCACGACAGAAGCGGCACTTCCTCAGGGCGAAGTATGACAATGCTAGGATAGTAAGCAATAAATGCAATCGGCATGACAAATGTGAAAATAAATCGGAATACGGGACTGAAAATTGTAATCGGATATTTTGCGTAATCCTTGAAGCGTGTTACAAGATCCAGCACATAGAATGAGTTCTGAATCCAGAAGCAGGTTGCCGCCGCCGCATTCTGCAATGCGATCATAATCAGCGAGGCGGTGAGCAGGAACACGATCAGTTTCAGCAGCATCAGCGGCGTGAAACCAAGCCCCAGCTTACTCCACGAGTACGCAATCGTACCAATACCAAATGCAAGCTGTCCAAGACCCTTGATGTCGAAAACCTCGGACTGATAGTAGAAAAACAGATTGATCGGGCGGAAGCAGTACTTCACAAAATCGCCCGAATACACATACATTCGCAGGCTCCAGTTGTTATCGAAAAAACACTGCACAGGAGTCAGTGAAACCAATGAAAATCCGTACAGGAACAGCATTTCGTAATAACTCCAGCCGTTAATGGACGGGAAATTGCGGAACAATATCCAGAAGCTGACAAAACCCGCAATGTTGGTGAAAATCATACCGATCGTGGAAATGATAAAGTCCGCACGATAGCTCATTTTGCTTTTTAAGTCTTGTGCAAGGATTTTCCCGTAAATGCGCAGATAAAAGCTTAAACCTTTTTGTTTCATCATATCACCCTCCATTCACAGTAATCTGCCGCAGTGATACCTTCCAGAACACCTTGCTGAGCACTGCCATGACAACGCACCAGAACAGCTGTATACCGAGCGTTGTGAGAACTGTCTGCGGCTGCGGATTTCCGTCCAGCAGAACGGACAGCGGTGCATTGTAGATGGACTGAAACGGCAGATAGTAGACAATCGTTTTCAGGGGTTCCGGGAAGAATGCAATCGGAATGGTTGCTCCCGACAGAAGCATCACAATGACCTGCTTCATGAT
>JAZPZJ010000054.1:0-2013 GCA_045544635.1 Oscillospiraceae bacterium | reverse complement strand
CCCCCCCTTCTCTTTCTTTCTTTTCTTTCTTATATCTTTCTTCCATTGTTGCCCTTTGTATGCCCTGTGTTCGCCCCTACCCGGTCAATACCTGGTTGCTCTGCTGGTCGCTGCGGTCGGGTTCCCAGATGAAAAATGCTGGTATCAAGGGAAAAACAGTGCCTCATGACCTGGCTGCAATGCTGGTCATTTTTTTGACGTTTCAAAAAATTTCTGAAATCTTGTAACGATCCGATGATCTGAGTTGTCTCATAGACAAAGGAACAAAACAGGAGGTGACCCGATGAACCGTGATCTGGAAGAGATCTATCGCCTGTATGCGGGGGATGTGTATCGCTTTTTGGTGAAATTATCGCAGAACGAAGCCGTTGCCATGGACGTCCTGCAGGACACCATGCTCAAAGCCATCACATCCATTGACAAATTCAAGGGCGACTGTTCGATGAAAACGTACCTGTGCACGATCGCACGGAATGAGTATCTCAATTACCGCAAACGTGCGGACAACCGCAATCTTCCGCTTGATGAAGCGCAGAACGCTGCAGGGGAGGAATCGCCGGAGCACAGCCTGCTTGACCGGCTGCAGACAATGGAGATCCATCGGATCCTGCATCAGCTGGAGGAACCGTACAAGGAGATCTTCACGCTTCGGGTGTTCGCAGAGCTGAAATTCAGTGAGATCGGCAGTCTGTTCGGCAAGTCGGAGAATTGGGCAAGGGTAACATTTTTCAGGGCAAAAGCAAAGATCATTGCGCTGATGCAGGAAAAGGAGGAGCGTTATGAAACATGAAATGGTAAATGTCAATTGTGAAGTGATCCGGGATCTCATCCCGCTGTGTAGCGAGGGACTTTGCAGCGAAACAAGTGCGCAGGAGGTCAAAAAGCACATTGCATCCTGCGAGCGCTGCCGCATGCTGTATGAGAATATTCCGGCAGCGGAGCCGGCAAAACCGGAAGTTCCCGACGAGAGCAAGGCGTTCCGCAAGGTGCGGAAGAAGATGAAGCGGAGTCTTCTGCGGAATGTGCTCCTGTCCGCAGCATTGGCGGCGGTGGTGATTCCGGTGGGGTATCTGTCCTTTGGGCAGATCGTGAAAGACGCATCCGTGCAGAGCTTTGAGACGGTCTGGCAGTCCTTTGAGGTGCGGCAGCTTGTCAGGAAGCTTGCAGAGGGAGATATTGCGGGGTATATGGCGGAGTCTTCGTGGGGGGATTGTGCTGAGATCAATGCCATTGATTTTACCATCACGGACTATGCGGTCATTCGTGAACAGGATACTCAAAATCTGCAGAAAGCCTATGATGCAGCTTTCGGGGATGCTAAGGTGGAGCGTATCAAAGTAAGCTCGGAATACACCGGATCGGCAGCGGATGGATCCTGTATTGTCTATTCCAGAGCTGTAATTGACTACGAAAATGGAAAACAGATGACCGTGGACTTTACCAAACGTGAGGATGGTTTGTACAGCGGCTATTTCATGGGGGCGGACACAACGGATGAAATGCGTGCTTTTCGTCGGGCATTGAACTATGTGGATGAGCATGAGCTTGTACCACGAGGCTGGCTTGAAGAGCTGCTCCGCACAGGGGACAGTCCGTTGAATGATGCGCAGATCAGCTTTGCAATGCCCGGTATTCTGGAGCGTTTTGACGGATCGTACCATACGCAGGTGGAGGAGAGCGTTGCCGCCTTCTACCGCAAGGGCTATCTTGTGGAGAATTGTGTGCTCAACCTGCGCTATGATGAGGAAAAGCAGATGCTTTACCATGAAGCCATGCTGACTGCAAAAGACGCACAGGGCGCTGCCGTGATGCAGACCCGGCTCTACAGTACCTACGAGGGACTCATCCCGCCGGAGGAGGGGATGACCACGATCTATCAGGATGGCTGCACCGAGGCGCTTGCCGAGGATCTGGCGCATTTGTTTGGATAACGAAATTGCTTTCCCCAGAAGGAAGGACGGATTGCTTTTTGGCTATATATTGGGAAGTCGGATCGTAGCCATGTCGTTCTGT
>JAZPZJ010000053.1:0-4056 GCA_045544635.1 Oscillospiraceae bacterium | reverse complement strand
AGTGATAAACTTGCCATTTATTCCAGTCCTCCTGTTTGCATTATTTTTGACTCCGCCGCAGAATATCTGAAACGGTCTTTTCTGTCTATTACTATCATACCAAATTATGAAGGATTTTTCAATCCGCTATTTACCTAAACTTATTGTCTCTCATTTATCGAATATGACGAAAAGTTCGTCACAATTCGTTCACATACGGCATCGAAACTTCCCTCTTTCAACATCTTTTCAACATCTTTGTGCAAAACTTCCACATAGCTGCCGGGGGTCAGATTTTCGGGCAGAAACATGCCGCCGATCGCCACCCGGTGCAGGGCTTCGACATGGTTTGCGAGTGCCGCAAACATCCGCTTGACCTGATGATATTTGCCTTCATGAAGGCAGATCAGGGCATAATTGCCCGGCACATCAAGCGCCCTTGCCTCCGCAGGCAGGCACACGGTACCGTCGCTGAGCCGGAGTCCCCGTCCGAGCCGCTTGACATCGGCAGGACGGCAGGGCTTTACAAGCCGCACGAGGTAATACTTCGGCACATGGCTCTTCGGGGCGAGCATACGGTGTGCAAGATCCCCGTCATCGGTAAGCAGGACAAGTCCGGTGCTGTCCGCGTCGAGTCTGCCGGCGGGGAACAGCCCCTTCACCTGCAGGGTTTTCGGGAGCAGATCAAGCACAGTCCGGTGTACACGATCCTCGGTAGCGCAGATATAGCCCTGCGGCTTATTCACTAGGAAGCAGACATGGGTCTGTCCGACGAGCTTTTTGCCATGCAGGGTGATTTCCTGCACATCGGGATCGACCTTGCGGCTGCCGTCGCATTCCGTCACGCCGTCCACCTGCACGGCGCCGTTTTTCAGAACCGCTTTGATATCACTGCGGGAATGGGGCGTGCGGTTGGAAAGCAGCTTGTCGAGTCTGATTTGTGCCATAGTTCCTCCGTTCTGTTGCGCAGCACGATCGCATATAGTGTAAGCGTACACGAATTTTCAGCGAAACGCACAGGAGGGTCTCCCATGAAACGCTGCGTCAAATCCTTACTGATCCTTCCGCCGCTGCTGCTTTGCGGTCTGGCGGTCTGTCTGAGCCGGGCGCATCCCGGCGTTGAAACCGCCGTCATTCCTGCCGCAACCGAAGAAGAGCGTCTGCACTGGCTTGCCTCGCAGGGGCTGCAGGCGCAGGAACTTTCTTCCCGATGCGTCACCATCCCGTCGGAATTCAGCGGCACCTACGCATGCTATGCAGCGCTGCAGGAACAGCAGCATCTGCCGCTGACCGCACACGCCGGTGCGCAGGCAGTCTGCATCACCTACGAGGTCACGGACTGCGAACCGCCGCTGTATGCAGAGCTTCTGACTGCCGAAGGGCTGCTGATCGGTGCACAGTGCTATCACCCCGAAGAGGGGATCATCCTCGACATGCAGGGGAAGGCAGTACCGGTACCGGAAGAAGGATCATG
Organism: Oscillospiraceae bacterium; assembly: GCA_045544635.1. Classification (GTDB taxonomy): domain Bacteria; phylum Bacillota; class Clostridia; order Oscillospirales; family Ruminococcaceae; genus UBA3855. The sequence goes on along the minus strand of JAZPZJ010000053.1, from coordinate 2,603 downwards.
AATCAAATTTCCCCGCTGAAATATGCGGGGAAATTTTGTTATCCGATAAAATTTTACTTGATCAGCTCCAGCTTTTCGCCAAGGATGGGGAATCTTCTTGCCTTACCCTGCAGTGCGCTGATAAGCAGATACAGGAATACTGCTGTCACTGTCAGACCCAGCAGAGAGCCGAGCAGACCACCGACGAAGGGGATGAATGCGAGCACAGCGGTAACAACGGAAACCGCAAGGCTGTACAGCAGCACGAGCAGGCCCTGATTTGCATAGAACTTTGCAAATGCAGAATCCTTTGCTGCAACCAGCGGAATCCAGAACAGCAGCGGGATCGTTGCAACTGCAGCGATTGCCTTGTTCGCATCAATGTCCTCCTGTGTGAACATATCGTTCACGTCCTTCTTCAGGTCTTCAATAAACTGATTAAAATCCATATGTATGCCTCCTCTTTATATTTCTTCATCATTGTCCAGGGAAGAGATCGCCGCAATGAAGCCTGCCACATCGCTGAAATCCTGATACACCGACGCAAAGCGGATGTAGGCGATCGGATCGACATGCCGCAGACGATTGAGCACGATGGAACCGATTTTATCGGAGCTCATCTGGCTGCTGTAGCTGCCTGCGTAGCGCTGTTCGACCTCATCAGCAATGGATTCGACCTGTGCGATCGTAACGGGGCGTTTTTTGATGGCGTGGTAAATACCGCTGAGCAGTTTATTGCGGTCATACGGCTGAAAGGAGCCGTCACGCTTGATGACGATCCTGAGCGGTTTCTCCACGATTTCATACGTCGTGAAGCGCTTTCCGCACTTGATGCACTCCCTGCGGCGGCGTTTGCGGTCGTCAGCAGGACGGGAATCAATGACCTTTGAGTCATCATATTCGCAGAACGGACATTTCATTTCCAACACCTCATCTTTGCCCATTGTCACAAGAACAACGATTCACCTTTATTATACTAAATTTTCCGAATTCTGTCAATGCGGAAAATTCACAATGTTTCCGCAGTTTTCGCCCGTTTTTTTACAGCTCGCACAAAAATGGATTCACGGTGCATCCGGTGCGGATACCGCTTTTTTCTCCACGCTTGAGATCATCCAGGAAAGCATACGGTAATTGCTGACTAGATCGGAGATTCCACGGAAATTATCCCGGTACAGCTCAAGGATCACGGAGCATTCCGGACTGCAGCGATACAGCTCCTCGAGAAAACCACGGACACGGAAGCTTCCTGTGCCAAGCAGCTGACAGTCGCCTTTTTCGCCGTGGTCGCTCAGATGGACATGCACCACATGGCTGCCGAGGGTGCGGAGCATTTCAAGCGGCGACTCCCCTGCACGGACAGCCTGCTTGGTATCGAGCACAAACTTCACTTCGCTTCCCATGCGCAGCGCCATTTCCCGCAGGAATTTCAGCGAACCGCTCTGGCAGCGCACAACGTTTTCCTGCGCCACGATCACACCGCAGTTCTTTCCGGCTTCACAAAGCCGTGCGTAGCGCTCACAGTACAGGTCAATCGGCACTGCAAGCTGGGCGCTGTTTCCATGGAACACGAAGATATCCGCACCGAGTGTGCGCATCGCTTCAAAATGCCGCTGGTAGTAGTCGATCATATCGCTGACACGGCGTTCATACCGGGAAAACAGCGTCACCGGTTCAATGGGGCATGCATAGGGATGCAGGCTGCGGCAGGTAACGCCGAAGCGGTTCATGATATCCGCCATATTCGCCACAAAGGGGCGGCGCAGTTCACTGTCCGCATTGATGAACAGCTCCACATGGGAGATGCCGCCAAGCGCCAGATCATAGAGTGCTTCCTCGAGCAGTTCGGGGTAGAGACATGCGGTGGATACACCTGCCTGCATTACGATTCCCTCCTTTTGCAGTGATTTTCCGATCCGTTTCTTTATGATACCTATTATAACATACTTTCGCTGCATTTGCAAGAAAAAACAGCAGAACGCTCCGCAATTCTGCGAAGCGTTCCGGTCGGAAGCATCCGATCCTTATTCCACCTGTCTGCCGAGGAATTGTGCTGCGGCATGGGCAAGGCTTTTCTGCAGTTCGGAGACGGTCTGTCGGCTGCCATTCGAGAGGAAGGTGACAGCGCCCGTCACATCGCCCGAGGAAAGGATGGGCATGCAGGCAAGTGCGGCATGCTCGACGCCTTCCACGGCGTAAAATTTGCGGTCGCCGTCCTCTGCAAAGAACTGCTTGCGGGACTCCATCAGTTCCTCAAGCTCGGAGGAGACACGGCGTTCGCTGAACTCCTTTTTGGTCACGCCCGAGGTTGCAACCACATGGTCACGGTCAAAGACCACCACGGGGCAGCCTGCCAGCTTGTGCATGATGTCTGCGACCTGTGTTGCATTTTCGCTCATCTCACCGATGGCGGAATATTTCTTGAAGATCACTTCGCCGTCGTTGCTTGTGTAGATTTCGAGGGGGTCGCCCTCCCGAATTCTCATCGTTCTGCGAATTTCCTTGGGGATGACCACTCTGCCGAGGTCGTCGATCCTCCTGACAATTCCGGTTGCTTTCATAGCATTTTACTCCTTTTTTGCAAGATTGCAGGAATAGTATTTGCTTGAATCGGGAAAATATGC
>JAZPZJ010000052.1:0-19889 GCA_045544635.1 Oscillospiraceae bacterium | reverse complement strand
TTGAAACTCGATGGAATGTCACCTGTTGAATACCGTCTCGCCATCGCTGCATAGTGCAGCAAAGCGACCAAGCTTGCCGCTTAGTCGCTTTGCATAGATTTGTTTATTTTTCTTTGTCTAACTTTTTGGGGTCAGTTCATTCTGAAGCAGGCTTTTTTTGCATCGTATTGCCTTCGTCATCCACTGCAAGGTATGGTTCCCACTGCAGATACAACTCCTTGGTCATCCCGTCAGCATAGAGAATTTCGAGAATATTCTGGAACCCATGAATATGATCCCGCAGATAAAGAATATGCTCCGCAAGTACGGGGTCGCATCCGGGCAGCGTGAGCAGCTGCTCAACGGTGGCAGTGTTTAGATTGATCATGAATGTTTCCGCTGTTGTGGCTTCCGTTGGTGGTTCCGTGGGTTCCGGCGGCGGCTCTGTTTCCGGAATCGTTGCGGGCGGCTCTGTAGGGGGAGGTTCAGTGGAATACGGCTGTTCATGTTCAATATAGAGGTAGGCTTCGATTTCCGAAAGCGTTGCTTCACCGATACCAGCAACCTCCAGAAGCTGTTGCTTGTTGATAAAATTCCCGTTTATTCGTCGAAATTCGACAATTTCAGACGCAAGAACCTCGCCGATTCCGGGCAGCTGCTGAAGCTGTGCTGCCGTTGCAGTATTCAGATTCAGGGGGAATTCCACCGCCTGTGTCGGTGGCGCAGTTTCGGGCGCTTCTGCTGGAGGTGTCACATAGGCGTGCGCTGCTATTGCCTGATATAGCGCATCGGGCATTCCGGCAACTCCCTGCAGCTGCGTAATCGTTGTAAAGCCGCCGATTTCTGTGCGATAGGCAACGATTTGTTCCGCAAGCGGTCTGCTCACGCCAGGGAGCTTTGCAAGCTGTGCTGCAGTTGCTGTGTTGAGGTCCAGCTGCATGCTCGGATCCTCTGTCGGGAGCACCATGCTGTGTTCATGGAGGATCGGCTGTTCAAATGATGAGGTGAACAGCAGATATTGCAGACCGCAGAATGCAAGAATTGCCGCACCATAGAGAATAAATGGCAGAATCTCTGGAAATTTCTTCATCAGCGGTATTTGTACACTGTCACGCCCTCAAAACCGTCGAGCAGGTGGTTGATCTTCTGAAACGCCAGTCCCGTGCCCTTGGCAACACAATTGACTGCGTCCTTAGCCAGCACACAATTGACGTTGAGCGTACGATGAATGAGTTCACGCAGTCCACCAAGCAGCGAGCCGCCGCCTGTCAGCAGAATGCCGTTCTCGTAGATATCGCCGACCAGCTCCGGCGGCGTCTCCTCGAGAACTTTCTTGATCGCCTCCATAATGGCGAAAATCTCATCTTCCATCGCATCAAAAAGCTCCATCTCGTTGATCTCTACGGAGTCCGGCAGACCACGCATGATGCTTCGTCCCTTGACGACCATGGAAACATCGTCACGGGGATCGTAGAGGTTGGTGAGCTGTTTTTTGATCTGTTCCGCAGTCTGCTCACCAATGAGGAGCTTGTAGCGGTTCATCATATATTTCATGATTGCCTGATTGATCTGATTGCCTGCCACCTTGACGGAATGGGAGGTGACGATGCCGTTCATGGAAACGATGGCAACGTCCGTTGTGCCGCCGCCGATGTCCACGACCATGTGACCTCTTGCCCTGCCGATATTGATTCCAGCACCGAGCATTGCGGCAATGGGCGCATCAATGAGATACGCCTTGCGGCAGCCGGCACTCATCACTGCGTCTCCGACCGCACGTTTCTCCAGATCGGTGATGAAGGCGGGTACGCAGATAATGATACGGGGCTTAACAAGCTGGTGACCGCTGACCTTCATAAGAAACTCACGGATCATGCACTGTGTCAGCAGATCATCGGAGATCACGCCCTCCGAGAGGGGGTGCACCACCTTGATGTAAGCAGGCGTTTTGCCGATCATGCGGTAGGCATCCTGTCCGACGGCAAGAATGCGCTCCGTACAGGTGTTGTAGGCAATGACGGAAGGCTCCGTCAGAACGACGCCCTTTTTTCCCAGTGTCATGACAATATTGGAGGTACCGAGGTCGATACCGATATCCGGTGTGGTCATTTTGAATCCTCCTGTTTTTTCGGAATTGTGGTTGCTGCCGCTGCTGCGATCACGCATGCAGCGCTTTGTTCTTTGAGTAATGCTGCACAGCGGTTCATCGTATTTCCCGTTGTGAGCACATCATCACATAATAAGATCCGCATGCCGGTCAGGTCTGTTTCTCGTATGCCGAAACTTTCAACATTTCTGGCACGTTCCGCTGCATTCAGCTTGTGCTGGGCGATTTTTCCGGCGCCCTTGGTCAGTACATCCTCCCGATAGGGGCGTTCCATCAGCCGTGCGATTTCTTTGGCAATGAGCGCTGCCTGATTATATCCACGCAGGCGCTGTTTCTGGCTGTGCATGGGGACGGGCATCACGCAGTCGATCTGCTTATAATAGATACCCAGCTCCAGACGGTTTGCAAGAATCTGCGCTGCATAGGGCGCAAAATTCGTATTTCGGGAGCTTTTGAGCGCAATGATTGCCGGAATGGTTCCCTCCGCATAGGCGGAGCAGACCACCGCCTGATCATAGGCATACTGCACATGCTTACAGATGCAGTTGACTTTGCCGCAGAGGTGGCAGTAATCATCCTGCCCAAGCAGCAGCTTTTCCGCACATGCTTCGCAAAGCAGTGCATGCGCCGAAATGAGCGAATCGCATGCGGGACAGCGGTTCGGGTAAAAGAAATTAAGTAAAGATCTCGTCCATTTCATTGGTGTCACCCTTTGCCATGCTCATCTCCAGCATATGCCTGAGACAGGAATAGCGGTTGGTTCTGCGGTTGTTTTGTACCATCTGTTCCACCTTGGCGGGAGCACCGATGACGATCAGCAGCTTTTTGGCACGGGTCACCGCCGTATACAGCAGATTGCGGTAGCTGAGCTTCTCGAAATTGCCAAGCAGCGGGATGATCACCGCTTCAAATTCACTGCCCTGACTTTTGTGCACCGTAATTGCATAGGCAAGCTCCAGCTGTTCAAGCAGCATCAGCGGATAGACCGTGATTCTGCCGTCAAAATCAATGACCGCCTCGCCACGGCGTCGGTTGATGCTGCGGATATGTCCGATATCGCCGTTGAAGATGCCGGTTCCGTTTTCACCGCTCTTTGTCCAGGTGATATCGTAATTATTTTTCGTCTGCATGACCTTGTCCCCCTCACGGAACTGGTAGAGGGCGGATTTGACCTCCGCCTTTTCAGCGGTCGGCGGATTAAGCCGGGACTGCAGCGCCTTGTTCAGTTCGATCACACCCAGCGTGCCCCGTCTTGACGGACAGATCACCTGAATGTCACGGGTGGGGGAGTACTGGTAAGCGTTCGGCAGCCGCCTGCAGACCAGATCGAGCAAAAGGTCGGAGACCTGCGGGAATTCCGTCCGATGAAAGAAGAAAAAATCGTTATCCTTCTTTGTGAGATCGGGCATTTCTCCGTGAACGATCCTGTGAGCGTTGGTCACGATGCAGCTTTGCTGTGCCTGACGGAAAATCTCCTTGAGGGCGATCACCGGCATGCATTCACTGTCAATCAGATGCCGCAGCAAATTACCGGCACCCACGGACGGAAGCTGGTCACTGTCACCGACCAGAATGACCTTACAGCCGAGTGTAAGTGCACGCAGCACTCCCGAAAACAGCAGCACATCGACCATGGACATTTCGTCAATGACAAGAACATCACAATCGAGGGGATTTTCCTCATTATGGACAAATTTTTGTGTACCGTTCGGATCGAACTGCACTTCCAGCAGGCGATGGATGGTTTTGGCATCATAGCCCGTCAGATCGGAAATCCGCTTTGCCGCACGTCCCGTCGGCGCAGCGATCATCACACGGAATCCCTGCTTTTCATAGAGGGAAATGATCGCATTGAGCGTGGTGGTTTTACCCGTACCGGGTCCGCCCGTAAGAATAAGCAGTCCACGGGAGAGCGCCGCCTGAATTGCTTCCTTCTGCAGTGCGGCATACTGGATGCCGCTTTTGCGTTCTGCTTCTGCGATCATTGTACTGTAATCATTTTCATCCCTTGCACCGAAGTCCCGCATAATGCCGATGCGGTCGGTAATGTACTGTTCTGCCTGATAATATTCTTTCAGGTAAACGAATTCCCGTTCTCCCTTGATATATTCCACAATGCTGCCGTTTTCCAGCTCTTTCTGGTAAGCGGCATAAAAGGCGGACTCATTGATCTTCAGGAACGAGACCGCTGTAGGTGCCATCCGGTCAAGCGGCAGGCAGGTATGCCCCTGTGCAAGATTATGCCGCAGCAGATGTACGATTCCAGCACCGACACGGCACTGCGCATCCATCGGAATGCGCAGATCATGGGCATATTCTTCTACATTTTTGAACTGCATCCCGATCTCCTCATTGCACAGGAGGTAGGGATTATTCTCGATCACATCCCGGCATTTTTCGCCCCACACACGGAACGCACGCATGGCATACCGGGATTTGATGCCATAATTTTCGAAATAGGAGATGACACTGCGCAGTGCGAAGATATGCTTGGCTTCTGCGGCGACCTCCTCACATTTGCGCCTGGACATGCCGCGCACTTCCATCAGGCGCATCGGATCGTTTTCCATGATCTCAAGCGTCCGGACGCCGAATGCGTCCACGATTTTGTCTGCGAGTACCTTGCCGATGCCCTTGATGACGCCGGATGCAAGGTAGCGCCGGATGCTTTCCGTGGTGTTCGGAAGCTTTCGTTCGCAGGATTCCGCTTGAAACTGCGGACCGAAACGGGGATGCGTGATGTATTCGCCGTAGAGGGAAAGGCATTCGCCCTCGTCAATATCGCCCAGCTCTCCGACCACTGTGATCGGTTCGCCGCCAGCGTCCAGATCCAGCACAATATAGCCGTTTGCTTCGTTCCGGAAGAGGATATTTTCGACGGTTCCTTCAATATGCAGCGCTTCAGCCACGACACGCACCTCCTTACACAGAATGCTGTGCATCCGTCTGCAAGAACGGACGGACACACCTACTCCATTCTATTATACAGCATTTGCAGTAAAATTGCAACAGCTTTCGCTCATTTTTTCGTGACCTGCTCCTCCGACTGCAGCCGCACTTCCAGCAATGCCTGTGCCTGTGTCAGGGACATGCAGGAGAAAAAGTCGTACTGCCTTGCCATTTCCGCACAAAGCGAAGCCGCCTGTGTATCCGCATCCGGATACATCAGCACCACGCTGCGCAGCACACTGCTGTCCATCCATGCGATCTGACCGGCAAGCAGCTCCAGAAACGCTTTGTTGGAAGCGCTGGCGCTGCCGACAGGAACAACACAGAACGGGGCAAGAACGCCCTCATCCGCAGGCGGCTGTGCGGAGAGCAGCGAAAACGCCAGAAAACCGCCGATTCCAGCAAGAAGCAGCAATCCGACAAGCAGTAAAATGTCCATAGAATCACTCCATTTTCCACAGATTTGCGATGGTACATTTTATGCAAAATTCCTAAAGATGTGAAAACAGAAAAAAATTGCAAATAACTATGGAAAAAAACGCAAGGATATGGTATAATAAAAGGAAAACAGAGAATAGGAGGATCCCCCATGCTGCCGATGGACTGCCATACCCATACCAACTGTTCGCCCGACAGTGATGCGCCGCTTTCTGCAATGCTGTCCCGTGCGAAAGAACTCGGACTTTCGGCATTTGCCGTCACCGACCATATTGAGCTTTGCCGCTTTTATCCGCAGAGTTTCTACGATGTTCCCGCACGCAATGCAGAGGATTTCTTTGACTATGCGGCACGTTATGAGCGTTCCATGGAGCAGAACAGCCTTGCTAAGGTACTGCACGGGGGCGGGATGCAGCTTATCAGCGGGATCGAGATGGGAGAACCGAATGCGGATTTTGCGCTGGCAGAGAGTCTTCTGCAGGACAAGCGGCTGGATTTTGTGATCGCCTCCCTGCATGAACTGCCGGATATGCTGGATTTCTATTTTCTGGACTATCAAACGGAAGATGTCACGCAGCTTCTGGATATTTATTTTGCGCAGCTTCTGAAGATCTGCCAGTGGGGAAAATTCGATATCCTCGGGCACCTGACTTATCCGCTGCGATATATTGTCGGTGATGGCGGTCTCCATCCCGATATGACAAGATGGCGTGACTGCATCGCTGAATGTCTCAAAGCGGTCATCCGCAATGGCAAGGGCATCGAGATCAATACCTCGGGTTATCGCCAGCGTTATGGGAAACCCTTCCCCGATAAGGAATATCTGGCGCTGTATCGTGACCTTGGGGGAACGCTTTTGTCCCTTGGCTCCGATGCGCATCGTCCCGAGGATCTCGGCGGCGGCATTGCAGAGGGTGCAGCGCTTGCCAAAGCTTGCGGCTTTGACCATGTATGCTATTTCCTGCGGCATGAACCGCAGTTGATCAAATTATAAGCCATGCCCGGCGCTGGCAGAAAGCCCGGTGCAGCCAATCCCAAGAACGGAGGAAATGAACATGATGAATGAATTACTGGATCTGCTCAAGCAGAATGCCCGCCTGACCAATGCGCAGCTTGCGCAGATGCTGGGCACAACAGAAGAAGCCGTCGCAGAAGAGATCGCCCGCCTGGAAAAGCAGGGCGTCATCAAAGGCTACAGCGCCATCATCAACGATGAGCTTGCCAAGAGTAATGAGGTCGAAGCGATTATTGAGCTGCGTGTGACCCCCAAGCGTGACTGCGGCTTTGATGAGATCGCAAAAACGATCATGATGTATGAAGAAGTGGAGAGCCTTTCGCTGATGTCCGGTTCCTATGATCTGTCCATCTGCGTCAAGGGCAGAACGCTCAAGGAAGTGGCAATGTTCGTTTCCCAGCGCCTTTCCGCACTCGAGGGCGTGGTTTCCACAGCGACCTCCTTTGTGCTCAAGCGTTATAAGGAAAAGGGCATCTTTATCGAAGAGGAAGAACAGGATGAAAGGGGTTTGATCTGTCCGTGATGAATTATGATAACATTTTATCCGACCGTGTGCTGAATATGAAGCCCTCGGGCATCCGGAAATTCTTTGACCTTGCCGCACAGATGGATGATGTCATCAGTCTCGGTGTTGGTGAGCCGGATTTCCAGACCCCCTGGAGTATCCGCAAGGCTGCTATCAATGTACTGGAACGCAAGCGCATCATTTATACGGCGAATTCCGGTCTGATGGAGCTGCGCAACTCCATTGCACGTTACTTAAAGCGCAAGAATAACCTTGAATACGACGGCGAGCATGAGATCATCGTGACGGTCGGCGGCTCCGAGGCAATTGATATGGCGATCCGTGGTGTTGTCAATCCCGGTGACGAGGTGCTCATCGTGGAGCCGAGCTTCGTCTGCTATGCCCCCATCGTGGAGCTGACCTGCGGTGTGCCGGTTCCGATCCCCACAAAGGAAGAGAATAAATTCAAGCTCACCGCACAGGAGCTGCGTGAGAAGATCACCGATAAGACCAAGCTCCTGATCCTGCCCTATCCGAACAATCCCACGGGCGGCATCATGACCCGTGAGGATCTTGAGGAGATCGCAGAGGTGCTGCGTGGTACCGACATCATGGTACTCTCCGATGAGATTTATTCCGAGCTGACCTACGGCGGTAAGCACTGCTCCATCGCAGAACTCGAGGGTATGCACGAACGTACACTGCTGGTCAACGGCTTTTCGAAAGCATTTGCCATGACGGGCTGGAGACTTGGCTATCTGTGCGCACCCGAGCCTGTGATCCGACAGCTTGTGAAGATTCACCAGTATGCGATCATGAGCTCTCCGACTGTGAGCCAGTATGCGGCGATCGAAGCGCTCGAAAACTGCGATGATGAAGTGCAGCATATGGTGAAGGAATACAATCTCCGCCGCCGTTATCTGGTGGAAGCGTTCAACCGCATCGGACTGACCTGCTTTGAGCCGGAGGGCGCATTCTATGTCTTCCCCTGCATTAAGAGCACGGGGCTGTCCAGTGAGGATTTCTGTGCGAAGCTCCTTGAACAGGAAAAGGTTGCGGTTGTACCCGGAAACGCCTTTGGCGAAAGCGGCGAGGGCTTTGTGCGTGTATCCTATGCATACTCCCTCAAGCACCTGATGGAGGCAGTCTCCCGAATCGAGAAATTTGTGCAGGAACTGAAACAGTGAGGAAGCCATGAACAGAAAAATGAAACTGCGCTGTAATGCCAAGGTCAACCTTTCTCTCGACGTTACAGGACGCCGTGCGGATGGTTACCATACGCTGGAAAGCATTTTTCAGACCATCTCGGTATATGATATACTGACCGTGTCCGTACAGGATGGCAGCGGTATCGTACTGCGCTGCAATGTCCATGGACTTCCATGCGATGAGCGCAATCTTGCGCATCGTGCCGCAAAGGCGTTTCTGGAAGCCACCGGCAGGGAATGCCGTGTGACCATCGACCTGCAGAAGCACATCCCCTCCGGCGCCGGTATGGGCGGCGGCAGTGCGGATGCAGCAGGTGTGCTGTATGCACTCAACAAGCTCCTTGACTGCGGCTGTTCCAATGAAGCGCTGCGCAAGATCGGCATTCAGCTCGGTGCTGATGTCCCGTTCATCCTCATGGGCGGTACGGCGTTTGCCGAAGGTGTCGGGGAGATCCTCACACCGCTGCCGCCGCTGCCGAGAATCCCCATGGTGATCCTTAAGGGCAGACAGGGGATCTCTACCCCGAAGGCGTATGCGGCGATCGACAGCCTGGAACATCCCTTCCACCCCGATACGCAGCAGATGCTGCGTGCAGTACGGGAGAAGGATATTGCACTGCTGGCGAAACACTGCGGCAATACCTTTGACGATGCCGTTTCCCTTGCGGATGTGGATCGTGCCAAGGCGGCACTGCTTGCGGACGGCGCACGCTGCGCTGTGATGACGGGCAGCGGTTCTGCGGTGTTCGGCATTTTTGACGATCTGCAGCAGGCAGAGGCAAGTGCCATGAAGCGCCGGAAAGAATTTGCCTTTTCACAGGCATGCATCATGACGGAAACGCCGTTTGTCGTGTTCGAACAATGGCAGGAGGACGAAGCATGAACATCATGAAACTAACCGCAAGCCTGCTTTGTGCGGCGCTGACCGTGCCGCTGTGCGGAACTACCGTAGTACAGGCAATGACGGATACACAAGATGCGCTGCATACCGTGCAGTATGAAAGCTATGAAGCTTATGCGTCAGCCCGGCTGCATGGCACCGTGAACCGCATGACCGGTGCTTCGGCAGGAGAACGGGCAGCACTTCCAGCTGCCTATGACCTGCGGCAGGATGGACGGGTGACTTCTGTGAAAAGTCAGGGTTCCTATGGTACCTGCTGGACATTTGCGGCGATGCATTCGCTTGAAAGTCAGCTTGCAGCGGATGATCCCACCGTGGATCTGTCCGAGTGGCATCTGGCGTATTATTCCTATTCGGAAACCTTTGGTTTTCCGCTTCTGGATGTGAACGAAGGCCCAGAGGGGCATTTTGAGTGCGGCGGCAATTACCATATCCTTACGCCCATGCTTGCCGGATGGCTTGGCCCCGTATCGGAGTACCGCTTTCCGTATGATGACTGGGATGTGCTTGAAACCGAGAAAACGCTTGCAGAACTGCGTGCCGAAGCGGAGTACCATGTCACCGATGCCGAGATCCTTTACTATGATCTGCCCGGAGAAGGGGAGTTTACGGATGTGATCGACGCTGCAAAACAGGCGATCTATGACGGACATGCCCTCTCCTTGAGCTATTATGACTGCGATGCATATCATAATGCCGATACGGATGCGTATTATTATGCCGATGATCCGGCATATCCGTCCGGCGGCGAATACCATGCGGTCAGTGTTGTAGGATGGGATGACAATTTCCCCGCATCGAATTTCAATGACGATCCCGGCATGGACGGCGCATGGCTGATCAAGAACAGCTGGGGCACGAATTCCGGTGACGGCGGCTATTTCTGGATGTCCTATGCAGAGGAAACCGTGTATGAGCTGTTCTACCTCAAGGCGGAGGACACTGCGCTGCACAAAACCAACTTTCAGTACGACGATTACGGCTGTACCATGACCCTTTCCATCACGGATGCAGATACTTCCGCCATGATGGCAAATGTCTTCACCCCGCAGGAGGATACCTGGATCACCGATGTCATGTTCTATACCTCCATGCCCGATGAAAATTACGAGATCACGATCTATTCCGGTCTCAGACGGGAGGATGATCCCTCGTCCGGCAAGGCGTCCGCTGTGACTTCCGGCACCATGGCAAACATCGGTTACCATACCGTATCACTCACCGAACCGGTGGCGGTGGCTGCCGGAGAGCAGTTTGCAGTAGCCGTGACCTTCAGCGGTGTTCCGGGACAGCATATGAGCTGTGAGGGCGCCTATGAAGAGCGCATTCTCTATCCGGACGGCTCCGAAACGATTGATTATGCGAATATGGTCAGCACTGAGATGATCGCCCGTGATTTCCACCCCGGTGAGAGCTTTTACAGCGAGGACGGCGAAGAATGGTACGACCTGTACGAAGCTTATATTGATGATGCAACCTATTCCTATGAGGATGAGAACGGCGATACCGTGGAGATTACCGGTTCGACCCTGATCGGCAATGCCTGCATCAAGGCACTGGCGCAGGATGCCGGCGTGGTATTGTTCTCGGATTACAGCGATTCGCTCCGAATCGGAGAGGAGATCACCCTGCATACTCCCGATGGCAGTGCGGTTTATTACGCTGTCAACGGCGGTGCATACCAGCGTTATACCGAACCGATCGTATTGACTGATGCCATGACCATTACCGCATATGCGGAGGGCTATGATACGGTGTTCACGCAGCAGTATGCCGTGCGGGAAGCACAGCTGACGGTGCTTGGCTATGCGGACGAACAGGGCAGGGGAGAATTCACCTTCCGTAATACTGCAGGTCAGACCTATGTGACCGACTACATTTGCAAAAACGGCATTCCGGAGACCATCTCCCTGATGCCCGTTACTGCCGGAACCGTGACCTGTAATGGCGTTTTGCTCCCCGCAGGTGAGCTGACGACGCTCCAAATTACAGAGGAAGAAACGACCAGACTCGTGCTGGAAGTCAGCGGTGAAGGCATGCTCGACACCCGATATATCATTGATTTCCGGGAAGATGGTTCCATTGCATACGGTGATACGGATCTGGACGGCATGATCACCGCAGCGGATGCGTCAGAGATCCTGATCTATGCGACAGCGGTCGGTGCCGATGAGACCCCCGTGCTGCCCGATGCGGAATGGACACTGCGTGCGGATTACAATATGGATGGTCTGATCGACGCCGTGGATGCCGCCGAGGTACTTGTGCGTGCGGCAGAACTTGGCGCCGCCTAATATAGAGACAGAACAGACCCATGAAGAAAAGGAGAAGCTATGTTACAATTGATTGAAACTATGCCAGGCGCAGCAATCATGCTGATTGCCTTTCTGCTGCCGGCTGTGCTGATGCTGGTGGGCATCAAGGTGTTCGGCAAATTTTTGCCGAAGGATCAGGGACGTGAGTTCGCTGTGAACGGTGCACTTTCCGTGGGCAAAACCCGCGGCGTCGGCATCATCATGTTTCTGGTGCTCATTGCTGCAAGCGTGCTTTGCGTGAAGCTGTCTGTGGAATACATCATCTATCTTGCGGCGCTGTTCATTGAAATGATGAGCGGTTATCTGGATGACGCATCCGAAAAGCCCTGGGGCGAGCTGAAAAAAGGCATCATTGATATGGTGGGTGCCGTGGGAGTTTCCGTGACGGTGTACTGGTTCCATGGCGGTCAGATCGTGCTGCCGCTGCTGCATCTGAGCTTTACGGTTCCGGCAGTACTCTATGTCATTCTCGGTACGATTCTCATCTGGGCAAGCATTAATGTGACCAACTGCGCCGACGGCGTAGACGGTCTGTGCGGTTCGCTTTCCATGGTAACGCTGACGGCGGCGCTGCTGATGAATGCCCTGATCGGGGAAGATGGCATGCTGCTCATGACAACCAGTATGCTCGGCATTCTGCTGGTGTACCTCTGGTTCAACTGCTCTCCGAGCAGCATCCTCATGGGCGACGCAGGTTCCCGTGCGCTCGGACTGCTGATCGCAATGGCATTCATGGTGTGCGGTGCTCCGGTGCTCTGGATCCCGATGGCATTGCTGCTCATCCTTGATGGTGGTCTGGGACTGCTCAAGCTCACGGTGATCCGTGTACTGAAGGCGAAGAACTTCATGAAGAATCTCCGCACTCCCATCCACGACCATGCAAGAAAGAACAAGGGCTGGAGTGACACACAGGTTGTCATCCGCTTCACGCTCCTGCAGATCCTGATTTGCGCTGCGGTACTCACGATTGTGATGCTTCAACTGATTCAGATATAATTTCAGCCCCCTCTGCGGCAAACAGAGGGGGCTTTGTCATGCAATTTGCGATTATGCTTCAAGCAGAACGGTGAACGGTCCGTCATTGCACAGGCGCACCTGCATCATTGCACCGAAGATACCGTGCTCCACATTTCTGACCTGTCCCCGCAGACATTCCATGAAATACTCATACAGATGCTCCGCAAGTTCCGGCTTTCCTGCGTGACAGAAGCTCGGGCGGTTCTTTTTGCAGTCCGCATAGAGCGTGAACTGGGAGATGACCAGCACCTCGCCGTCCACATCCCGGATGGAGAGATTGGTCTTATCGTTTTCATCCGAGAAGATGCGCAGCTTCACGAGCTTGTCCGCAAGCTTTGCGGCAGTCTCCTCCGTATCTTCTTCGCCCACACCGAGCAGCACAAGGTATCCCTGCCCGATCTTTCCGACGATTTGTTCTGCAACCGTGACGGACGCTTCCGTCACCCTTTGTACCACAAGCTTCATTCCTTATCCCCCCATGACCTTGACGTAGAAACGGCGGTGTCTTGGACCGTCGAATTCACAGAAATAGATGCCCTGCCAGGTTCCCAGCACGGGTTTGCCGTGCGCAATAAGGATCGTCTGGCTGCATCCCATTGTGCTTGCTTTCATGTGGGCAGCGGAATTTCCCTCGGCATGGCGGAATTCCGGTCGGTCGGGGCAGCTTTTGGAAAGTGCCAGCAGCAGATCCCGCACAACATCGGGGTCAGCGTTTTCATTGATGGTGATGCCGGCAGTGGTGTGGGGACAGTATACCACACAGATGCCCTCCTGTACGCCGCTCTGACGGATGGCGTCACGCACCTGCGGCGTGATATTGCAGAAATCCTCATGGGGCGTCTGTAGTTCATAGGTAAACAGCATAGGTACCTCCTGATCATGTCTCTGCCGGAAAACGGCAGGCTGTTATTGTTATGATAGCATGTTTTGCGTCCGTTTGCAAGGGGTTTTATGAGAATTGGCAGTTTTGCCGAATACATTCTGTCTCCATTGCTGTACAGCTATTGTTTTTTCGTACATTCTGTGGTATAATGAAAATAACAAAATCTGATTTTTTCGGAGACAATGCTATGACCAGACCATATATCATCTGCCACATGGTGATGTCCATTGACGGCAAGGTAACGGGCGATTTTCTGTTTCGTCCGGAATGTGCAGGTGCGGCGGAAGTGTATTATGAGATCAACAGGAAACGCAAAGCAAACGGATTTATCTGCGGCAGAGTGACGATGGAGGGCAGCTTTACAGGCGGCAATGTTCCCGACCTTTCCGCATACGAACCCATACACAGTAAGGAGGATGTTCTTCCGGATACATTCTCCGGTTTTTATGCAGTTGCATTCGATCCCAGGGGAAAGCTTGGCTGGAGTTCGAACCGGATCATTGATCCCGACGGTGATCCCGGCTATGACGGTGCGCAGATCATCGAGGTGCTCACGACACAGGCAGATGAACGGTATATCGGCTATCTCAGAGCGATGGGGATTCCTTATATTTTCGCAGGCGAAACAGAGATCGATACAGCGCTAGCCCTGCAGAAGCTCAGAACCGGTTTTGGATGTGAAACATTACTTCTCGAGGGCGGCAGTATCATCAACGGCGCATTCCAGCGTGCAGATGTCATTGATGAGCTGAGTCTTGTCATCGCTCCCGTTGTTGCCGGAGCGGAGGATCAGCCGCTGTTCACCGACAGTACAATGTCGGATTATACACTGATCGGGACGGAGATTTTCAGCGGTACGCCGGTACTGTTATATCGGAGAAAACAAGAAATGCAGGAAACCGCACAGCATGGAGCGGATGCTGAGGTTTGGTGATCGGTGCTGTTCATTCGTGTGCTTGCAATTTCTGAAAAAAATGTGCTATGATAATAACGAACACATAAAATGGAAAGGAGTGTTCCGATATGGGACTGATACTTGCATCTGCCTCACCAAGACGGCAGGAGCTTTTGAAACGAATTACGGAGGATTTTACTGTGCATCCCGTCGATGCGGATGAAACGCTGCCCCCGGGGATGCCCGTGGAGCTTGCAGCCTCCTTCCTCGCCGATGTCAAGGCGCAGGCGGCGGCAGCACAATTTCCGGAGGATATCGTCATTGGCTGCGATACCATCGTGGTGCTCGAAGACGAAATCATGGGCAAGCCCCATGACCGTGCGGAGGCATTTTCCATGCTCCGCAGACTGTCCGGCGAGACGCACAGAGTGATGACGGGTACTGCGATTTATCTTGGCAAAAAAAGCACCGTGTTCACCACGGAAACCAAGGTAACCTTCTATCCGCTGTCCGATGCGGAGATCGAGCAGTATCTTGATACGGGTGAGCCGTTTGACAAGGCAGGCGCCTATGGCATTCAGGGCTATGGTTCACTCCTCGTGCAGGGCATTGAGGGGGATTATTGCAATGTGGTGGGGCTGCCCGTTGCAGCACTGTCCCGTGTACTTGCGCAGTTCCGCCGTGCTGTGGCACATCCGAAGATCCGGCTGCGTAAGCCGGAAGAGCAGTAAACAAAGAAAAGCGATTCCCGAAAACGGGAATCGCTTCTTGTTATCGGAACAGCCCCTTGAGCTTTGCGGCGGAAAGCGCAGGCAGCTCATAGGAAGCATCGAGTACTGCATTGAGATTTTCCTCGCTGTATTCGATTTCTTTGGAATAATCCTTTGCGATCTGCACGCAGTCGGCAGGGGAGAGAGTGCCCTGCTGCAGCCATCGGCTGAGGAATAATGCCCCGATCACGCCGGCGCTCATCACAGCAAGCTTCACGCGGGAGAGAAATTCCCCGTCAAATGCCCCCTTGAGATAGTAACGCCAGATGAAATATACCGCAATGTTCCGCAGATATCCTGTCACTTCCGGATGCGCTTGCGCAAAACGCTCCCGCTGCATCTTCAGATCTGCAAGGTGGCTGCAAGCGGTATGCAGGGTCGGATGCCACTGCGGTGAGATGGGTTCAAGCGTCTGCAAAAAAGCCAGAATGCTGTGCAGGTCACCTTCCTCCGCAGGGATAACGGGAATACTGCCGGGAATGGATAAGTCGCCGTTGTCAATGCGCGCCTGCAGGTACTCTGCATGGTCGAGTACCGTGCAGAGCCGTTCTGTGAGCGGACGGCTTTCCGCATGGAGGATTGCGAAAAGCTGTTCCCGTGCTTCCTGCAGACAAGCAAGCAGCGCCGTATCACAGCCGTCACAGTCCTCGTCGGGGATCTGTGTTTCGACAACGGAAAAGGGCGCTTCCTGTGTGAGGATGATGCGTGCGGCTTCTTCACAGCATAGCCCCACGCCGCCTTCCTTGACATCACCGAACCATTCGTAATACCGGGGATGGTCGGTACAGATCTGGCAAAGCGCCGGTTCTCCGAGGTTTGTGATGATATCGCAGAGATTGCGGTCATTGAGAAAAGGGCAGCGTTCGGCTTCACCAAGCACGAACACGGATGGTTCCCCGAAGCAGATATTCGCACGCAGCCGTGCGCCGAATGCGCCGGTGGTCTGCTTGTAGGCTTCAGCGGTTTCACTGTCTATGTCGATCTCCCAGCCGATGCAGCAGTTGTCCGTGCATTGACCGGCGATACAGGAAAAGTCCGCATAATAGGATGGTACTCTGAATCGCATATGTGCCTCCGTTGTGAGTTGTTTTCTCTATTATAGCATGGCTGTGTGTCAAATGCAACCGGATTTGACAAATCCGCTGTTTCGTATTATAATAAATGATTGGGGCAATTTGTGCTCCGAATTTCCATGTAACAGGAGAGATAGTTATGCGACAAGCATCTTCGGACCTTTGCGAAGGACCGTTACTGCAAAAAATCATTACCTACACCATCCCCATCATCCTGACGGGTATCCTGCAGCTGCTGTTCAATGCCGCCGACCTTGTGGTTGTCGGAAGATTCTGCGGCAGCGTTTCGGTCGGGGCAGTCGGCGCAACGGGTTCCATCATCAATCTGCTGGTGAATCTGTTCATCGGTCTGTCCGTGGGCGCCGGCGTTACAACAGCGCATGCACTCGGCGCAGGACGGTCGGACGAGGTGCACCGCATCATCCATACAGCCATCCCTACCGCCCTGATCGGCGGCATTGTCTTGACCTTTGTCGGGATCTTCGGTGCGAGGTACTTCCTGCAGCTGATGGGAACGCCGGATGACGTGATCGGGCTGTCCACGATTTATATGCAGACCTATTTCTGCGGCATTACCGCCAGCATGCTCTACAATTTCGGTGCCTCCATTCTGCGTGCCGCAGGGGATACCAGAAGTCCGCTCTATTTTCTGACAGCGGCAGGTGTGCTGAATGTGCTCCTGAACCTGATCTTTGTTCTTGTATTTAAGATGGATGTGGCAGGCGTCGGGCTTGCAACGGCAATTTCTCAGATCCTTTCCGCAGTGCTGGTACTGCTGGCTCTGATGCGGCGGGAGGATGCCTGTAAGCTGGTGCTGCGGGAACTGCACGTTTATCCTGCGCAGCTGTGGCGGATCGTTCGCATCGGACTGCCGGCAGGCATTCAGGGTTCGCTGTTTTCCATCTCGAATGTCATCATCCAGTCCTCGATCAATTCCTTTGGCTCGGTCGTGATCTCAGGCAATGCTGCTGCCGGCAATATTGAGGGCTTTGTTTACACGACGATGAATGCCTTCCACCAGACGGCGATCAACTTTACCGGACAGAACTTCGGTGCCGGGAAATTCGACCGCATCCGCCGGATCCAGCGCATCACGCTTCTGAGTGTCTGCACGGCAGGGCTTCTGCTCGGACTGCTGATCGTATTGCTTGCAAAGCCCCTGCTCGGGATCTATATTCCCGATTCTCCTGCCGCCATCGGATATGGCGTGCTGCGGCTGCAGTGGATCTGTATTCCGTATTTCCTGTGCGGTCTGATGGATGTGATGACGGGGATGATCCGAGGGATGAATTCTTCCCTTGCCCCGATGATCATCACAGTACTGGGTGTGTGCGGTTTCCGTATTTTCTGGATTTATACCGTGTTCCGCATTCCGGCATATCATTCTCTGGAGAGCCTGTATATTTCCTATACGATCTCCTGGACGATCACATTCCTCGTGCAGCTTCTGGTGTTCCACCTGATCTGCAGAAAACGGGAACGGAGTGCGGCGTATGCATAATGTAAAAAGCTCCCCATTCGGGGAGCTTTCGTCATTTACGCAAGATCGGCTTTCATCTTCGCCTTGAAGACGAGTGCCGCACTGACACCGATCAGCACCGCACAGCCTGTGACCACGAGCAGCGGCAGCCAGAGCTGTTCGAATGCAAAATCCAGTGACATCGCAGTTCTGGCAGATTTGGTGCAGTAATAGAAGGGCAGGCATTTGCAGATTTTCAGCATCACACCGCCAAGTCCCTGTGCATCGAACCAGATCCCGCCCAGAAAGGAACCGAGCGAAATGATGATCGAACAAAGTCCTGGGGCAGCCTTTTCATTGAAGAGTGTACCGAACAGAAGCCCGAACCCAATGAACATCACTGCCGAAGGCAGCATTGCCGCTGCGGACAGCAGCATTCCCGGAAGCGAAAGCGTCACATCCACCAGCAGTGAGATCAAAAGCGATGCTGCATAAGTAATCAGGCACTGCACCAGCGAGATGAGCAGCATAGGAAGCATGTACCCTGCAATAAAGTCGAATGATGTCATGGGGGTCGCATACATTCTGACGAGGAATGCGCCGCTGCGATCCTTGGCAACGGTCATTGCCGTGAACAGCATGATAAAGGTCTGCCCGAATACAGCGATGCCGCCTGCGAGCTGATCGATCCGGAAAATTGTCATTCCAGCCTCCGGCGGAATGCTTTCATTTACAAGCGTCATCACGACCAGCATGATAAGCGGAAATCCCAGACAAAAAATATAACTCAGCGGATCACGCAGGATCTCCTTGGTGTTCCTTGCTGAAAACGCACCGATTCGCTGCATCATACCTGACCGCTCCTTTCTGCAATCTCAATGAAGGCTTGCTCCAGCCCTGTTTTCCCCGTGAGCTGCTCCAGCTCCGCAAGCGTTCCCTGTGCTGCGATCTTTCCGCCGATCATAATGGCGATTCTGTCGGAAAGCTGTTCCGCTTCTTCCATGTAATGCGTGGTCAGAACGATCGTCATCCGCCCCTTGAGCGCTTCGATCGCCTTCCACAGCTCACGTCTTGCAAGGACATCCAGTCCGAGCGTGGGTTCATCAAGAAACAGGACCTTTGGTTCGCTGATGAGTGCCATGGCAATGGATAGTTTGCGCTTCCAGCCGCCGGAAAGCGTTTTGGCACGGCTGTGCTCGACCTCGGACAGATTGAACAGACGGATCATTTCCGCTGTCCGAGCCGCTTTCTGCTCACGGTCAAAACCGTGGACGCTTGCGATGAATTCAAGATTTTCCCGTACCGTCAGGTTTTCCGCAACAGCGGTATCCTGCGGAGAAATGCCGATCTCTGCCTTGACTGCAGCTGCTTCTTCCTTGCAGCTGTGTCCGTTGATAAAGGCTTCTCCGGCGGTCGGTGCGGACAAACAGGACAGCATGCGGATGGTCGTGGTCTTGCCGGCACCGTTCACACCCAGCAGCGCAAACAAGGTGCCTGATTCCACAGTCAGGCTGAGATCATCCACAGCGGTTTTGGTTTTGTATTGCTTGGTCAGATGTCTGGCTTCCACTGCAATAGCCATCTTATGTTTCCTCCTTCTGCTTTGTCAGCTTGTCCTTCATGCGCCCGATGGCACCGGGCAGACTGCCGAGATTGATCAGTGCGATGCCTTTGTTTTCATCACCTAGGATCAGGATATTGTCACCGGGCTTGAGGGCAAATACCTCACGGCATTTTGCGGGGAGCGTGATCTGCCCCTTGGCGTTCATCGTGGAACAGCCGAAAATATGCTTTGCATCCTCGTGGACTTCCTCTTCCAGATTTCGCACCAGCATATCAAGCGTCACTCCGAAGAGATCCGCCAGCTTCAGGCAGCTTTCAATATCGGGCTGGGTGTCACCACGTTCCCATTTTGCCACTGCCTGTCGGGAAACGCCGAGTTTTTCGGCGATTTCTTCCTGTGTAAAACCGCATTGTTTGCGGTACATTTTTAATCTGCTGAATTGAATACTCATGTTCATCACCTCATGGTTTTATTATAGCATGGCGACAATGTTACGTCAACCAACCAAACACAACATTTGTGTTACAGTTGGTTGCATTTTCAGAAAATGTTATATGCGATTGCGAAATAGAAAAATGCGCAGACAATGTCTGCGCATGGTATGGGGTCATTTATTTATCGCTTGAGCAGCTGCATCGAACCGCCCTTGCAGGTCAACAGGATTCCGATCGCCAGCATGATGGAGCCTGCACCGATGGCTGCACTTGTGCCGACCACTCTCATGTAGTGGCGGCGGCGCAGCTTCTTCGAAAGCTCCGCATATACCTCTGCCTGTACACCGGAAAGTCCGCCCTGCGGTACGGGGGGCTGT
>JAZPZJ010000051.1:0-96831 GCA_045544635.1 Oscillospiraceae bacterium | reverse complement strand
GTTGAAACTCGATGGAATGTCACCTGTTGAATACCGTCTCGCCATCGCTGCATAGTGCAGCAAAGCGACCAAGCTTGCCGCTTAGTCGCTTTGCATAGATTTGTTTATTTTTCTTTGTCTAACTTTTTGGGGTCAGTTCAGCAGCGTTCTTTTTTTACGTTCTGCAGAAGAATCTGCCCCCCAAGAAAACACACCTGCACGCAGACCCAACCAACAATCAGTATGCAGACAATGAATCCAGAAAGCCTTCCATTATCCGCATGAACGCTTCAGGCTGGTCAAAAAAACAGCAATGGGCAGCTTGCGGAATCACAGCAAGCTGCTTGTGCGGTGCTGTGACTCCTTCAAAATCCAATGCTTCCGGCGGACAGACGGTTTCCTCCGCACCGAATGCAAACAGCACCGGCACGCCAAATTCCAATCCCTGCCGGAGATCACATTCGATCATGCTCTGCTGTGAACGTGCCAGCGCCTTGCTGTCCGCAATGACTGCGTGCAGTTTATCCTGCAGCGTCCAGATTGGCGAATGAAGGATCGCTGTAATCGGGGTGCGTCTTGCGTGTTTCATGATGTATTTTCCACATAAGGGGTTGAAATGCCGCATGCTCCACATCAGTTTCCGATCCCACTTTGGATTTTCCGGCATATCAGCGATGAGCTTCTGCACTTTCTTCGCATCCGCACTCCCCGCCGGGATCATCCGCAGGAGCTTTTCACAAGTCCGCAGGATGCCGGTACGATAGTGCACATACTGCCCGGCACCGATATAGCAGCGCAGTTGCTCCGGATGCCGCATGGCATATTCCGCACCGATGGCACTGCCCCACGAAAAGCCCATCAGAATGAGCTTGTCAAAGTCGAGGACGGTATGCAGGTACGCAATCACTTCATCAATATCCCGCACATAATCCTCCATCGTGCCGGTTTCTCCGACCTGTGCTGCCTGTGTACGATTGATACTGCAGGTTTTTCCCGCACCACGCTGGTCCCAGTTGACAACCGTGAAGCGTGCTTCCCAGCCGGCATGAATGATAGGCGAAATGCCCGACAGTGCACCACCCGGACCGCCGTGCAGAAACAGCAGCACGGGATTGCTTCTGTCCTGCCCACGGATCTGGAGATATTGACGGATACCGCCGATCATGGGGGTATCATAATGATAGATCCCGTTCGGGTAATCGGGATGCAGAAATTCCTGTTTATTCATGGCGTCCTCCCTCCGGTGCGGACAGAAGGAAGAGACTGCGAAGTCTCGCGCCATCCGCTGTCTGTTTGTTCTGATAGCTGTCCACAATGGCGAAGATCTGCTGCAGCATCGCCGAAAAATCCGCATCATTGAGCGAAATCGCATAATGGCTCAGAAACAGCCGGTCACGCTGCGCATCCACATCACCGCCGGCAAAATACTGCTTGTAGCGGTCAAGGATCTGCATCAGCCCCATTGTGACGAGTGATTCGCAGTCCTCCCCCGTGTCCGATGCCCCCATCCAGATCTTCCCGATGGCATAGCGATGTTTGCATTGTCCCCGGACTTTCAGCGTTTCTGCGATCTGTACCGCACCCGTTTCCAGCATCCGTTCCATGCGGCGGTAGACCGTCGCACGGGAAAGCTGCGGCGCATGCGCCAGAATCTCCGCAACACTCAGTTCCCCATGCACACGCAGGATCTGGATGATCTGGCTGCATACCGGATCATCCAGCGTTTTCATCAATTGTTCCATCTGTATCCTCCTGACTATTCTCATTTATGAGAATAGTATAACACAGAAATGATCGTTTGTCAAGTACAAAATTCCTGCAATCTCTCTGAAACCACTTGCATTTTCCAAAAAAGCATGCTATACTGTAACTAACGGCAATGCTGCCGGAATTTACAAAAGGACAGGTGTGATCCTATGGACATCAAAGCAAAAATCGAAGAACTGACTGATAAGATCAAGAGCGACAAGGCACTGCAGGCAAAATTCCAGAGCGACCCCATCGGCGCAGTGGAATCCCTGATCGGCGTGGATCTGCCCAATGACCAGATCGAAGCTGTCGTGGACGGCATCAAGGCAAAGATCAAGCTCGACAGCATCGGTGATGCGCTCGGCGGTCTGTTCGGCAAAAAGTAATTCGGAACACTGTCACCCCATGGGATCCTCCCTTTGGATGATCCCATGGATGGCTCCTGTCTATGAAACTCAAAATTCAACACGGAGGCAAACACCATGAAACCGAACAAAATCACTGCACTGCTGTTATCCGCTCTGCTTTGCAGCACCGCTGCACTGGCAATCACTGCTGCAGCAGAAACAGAAGTAAATGACAGCTTTTCCGCTGCCAACACAATGACACTGGACACTGCCATGGACGGCAGCTGTTCCGCTGAAAGCGATGTGGACTATTACGCCCTGCAGATCCCGGGAAGCGGCGCAGTCACCCTGCAGCTTACCATTCCCGACGTTGTCACGGTGTACTCTTCCCGTGTTTACTGGATGGTGCGCATGTATGATGCAAACGGCACAGAAGTTGCGACCTTCCCCATCAACGGCAGTAAAACCCGTTACTTCAAGCGGGATATTCCCGTGACCGGCGGCACCTATTATCTGAGCGTATCGCCCGATGCATACTTCAGCCGTACTGTCTACACGATGACTGCGACATTTGTAGCCGGCGAAACGGAACCCACTCCCGAGCCGACACCTGCACCGACTCCCGAGCCCACGCCGGAACCGACACCCGAGCCTACGCCGGAACCGACTCCTGAGCCTACGCCGGAACCGACTCCTGAGCCCACACCGGAACCCACTCCCGAGCCCACGCCGGAACCGACTCCCGAGCCCACACCGGAACCGACTCCCGAACCTACGATCGGCAACTACATGCTGGGTGATGTCAACGAGGATAATGCAATAAATGCGACGGATGCGGCAGAAGTACTGGTTGCTGCGGCAAGTATTGGTGCCAACATGGGCAGCGGACTGACCGTGGAGCAGGAAACGGCAGCCAACGTCAATGGCGATGCTTCCATCAATGCAACGGATGCGTCCATCATCCTGCAGTATGCAGTTGCGGTTGGTTCCAATGTTCCGAACGTAAAGCTGGAGGATTTCATTTCCTAAAAAATTACGAATCATACAATTTAAATTCTTTGAAAGAACATCCTATCGTTTCATTCTGGTATAAATCTGCTCTGCCGGGACATACTATCGTTGTCCGACAGGGCAGATTTTTATGGAAGAGAGGGATTCCTGATGATGAACCAGATGAAGAAGAACGATAACATCCGCTGCACAGTTTCCCAGTGCAAGTACAACATGGCAACCGAGGATTACTGCAGCCTCGACTGCATCAAGGTTGGCACACACGAAGCAAATCCGACCGTACCGGAATGTACCGAGTGCGATTCCTTTGTGAAGAGAACCTGCACAAACTGCGAATGAGTCTGGAACCGCAGGGGCAACCGCCCCTGCGGCATTCAGCAAAGTGCACAAAAAAGCATACATGAAAATTTGCAAAACGGAGAAAGCAAAGAGAAATCCGCTGCAAACTATTGTGATATGACAAAAAATAAGGTATAATAAGAGTAGCAAAAATTTCTTTAAGGGGGAAGCATCATGTTTGATAAAACAATGACATTTTCGGTGAATGAGGAGCGGGAGATCGAGCTCAAGCGCAGCCTTACCATCATTTATGATGCTCTTGTACAAAAAGGCTATAATCCGATCAATCAGATTGTTGGTTATATTCTGTCGGAAGACCCGACCTACATAACCACACACAATAATGCACGCAGTCTGATCCGTCATATTGACAGAGACGAGCTGCTGCAGGTGCTGGTGAAGAATTACCTCAACCACTAAGTGCGAAGTCTGCACGGGCGGATGCGTTACAGCTGCGGCAGCACTGCAGCGCATGCTTCGTTTGTGCCTTGCACAAACCAATCATTGTAATTGAGAAAAGGACGATGCGCTGCATCGTCCTTTCAGCTTGTCGAAAAGCGTAATTTCACTTAAATTTGTCCTACCCCGCCCTCCTGCGGAGCGTTTTTCGGCTATATACTGGGGGTTGTAGGGGGGGCTTCGCCCCCTACATGCGCCGAAGGCGCAACTAAGAATAAAAAACTAGTCCAGCCGGGCGCCGTAAGGCGCACTGGCTGGACGGGACTTTTTTGACAGCCTCAAAGGACGATGCGCTGCATCGTCCTTTTTTTGTATAACATCTTCCATTCATAATGCTTTTGCTGCTGCGCACACTACTCTTGCGGCACATTCGCCGCCAAGGAGATGATGGAATGAAATGGTTTGCAGCATTGCTGCTGGGATGCTTACTGACGGGGATGCCCGTGTCTGCGTCGGGCGGCAGCATCGGCTACGGACAGGGCACTCAGGTGGATGGGAACAACTGTCCCACGGGTGCACTGGAATTTGACGCACAGTACGGCGCATACGACGCCTATGCGACAACACCGGACAGAAACAGGATCATTCTGACATTTGACCAGGGCTATGAAAACGGCTACACTGCGTCCATTCTGGATACACTTGCAGAAAAGAACGCAACAGCGATCTTCTTTCTGACGGGTGATTACGCAAAGCAGGAGCAGGCGCTGGTGCAGCGGATGATCGACGAGGGACACATGCTGGGCAATCACGGCATGACGCACGCTTCCCTGCCAAAGCTCGATGATGCGGCGGCACGGGAGGAAATCGCCTCCCTGCACGAGTATGTCATTGAAAAATATGGCTATGAGATGCAGTATTTCCGCTGTCCCTGCGGAGAATACTCAGAGGATACGCTGAAAACGGCGCAGTCCCTTGGGTATAAGACATTGTTCTGGAGCTATGCGTACGTGGATTGGCTGACGGACAAGCAGCCCGAACCTGCCGCAGCGCTGACAAAGCTGACGGATGCGGCGCATGGCGGAGAGATCCTCCTGCTGCACTCGGTTTCTTCGACCAATGCGGAGATTCTCGGCGAGCTGATCGACGAACTGCGTGCACAGGGCTACACGGTATAAAACGAAAGAATCCCCTCCGTGCGGTGCACAGAGGGGATTTATGGTTAATTCTTATACACAGGCTCGCACGTCAGGTTGACGCCCAGACGGCGGAAGACCTTCTCATCCACGGGGGACAGGATAACGGAGGAATGTACCTCACAGCCACGGAGCTTGTCAAGCTGCTGCATGCAAAGCTCTGCCTTTTCGTCTGTTGCCGCACAGATCGAGAGCGCAATCAGGATCTCGTCCGTATGCAGGCAGGGGTTGCGGTTGCCGAGGTGATCGACCTTCAGGTGCTGGATCGGCTCAATGATGGTCGGAGAAATCAGGTGCAGCGCATCCTCGAGACCCGCAAGCTTCTTGAGGGCGTTGAGGAGCAGTGCGGAGGACGCACCGAGCAGTTCGGAGGTTCTGCCCGTCACAATGGTTCCGTCCGGCAGCTGCATTGCTGCAGCGGGCGCACCGGTCAGCTCGGCTCTCTGCAGTGCAGGCGCCATGACCTCACGGTCATTGACAGTGATGCCGGCTTTCTTCATCAGCAGCTTGAGCTTGAGCGTCACATCCTCCCCGATCATTCCCTTTCTCTGGTCGCAGAGTGCCGCATAATAACGGCGCAGGATCTCCTGACGGGAAGCTTCCTTTGTTACCTCATCATCAATGATGCAGTTACCTGCCATATTCACGCCCATATCGGTCGGAGATTTATAGGGGCACTCGCCCAGAATATTCTCAAGCATCGCCGTCACCACAGGGAAGATCTCCACATCACGGTTGTAATTGACCGTTGTTTCGCCGTACGCCTCGAGGTGGAACGGGTCGATCATGTTGACATCATTAAGATCCGCCGTTGCTGCTTCATAGGCAAGATTGACCGGATGCTTGAGCGGGATGTTCCAGATGGGGAAGGTTTCAAATTTTGCGTAGCCTGCCTTGCAGCCACGCTGATTTTCATGATAGAGCTGGGACATGCAGACAGCCATTTTGCCGCTGCCGGGTCCGGGCGCTGTTACGACCACCAGTTCTCTGGTCGTGGGGATGTATTCATTCTTGCCGTAGCCCTCATCGCTGACGATCTTCTGGATATCGGAAGGATAGCCTTCGATCGGGTAATGGCGGTACACACGCACACCGAGGGATTCAAGCCGCTTCTGGAATGCAACAACAGCATTGTGTCCGGTAAAGCGTGTCATCACGACGCTGCTGACATAGAGACCGATATTCCGGAAACAATCGATCAGGCGGATGACATCCATATCATAGGTAATGCCAAGATCGCTTCTGAGTTTATTCTTCACGATATCCGCTTCATTGATCGCCATCACGATCTCAACACGATCCTTGAGCTGCAGGAGCATGCGAAGCTTGCTGTCGGGCTGGAAACCGGGAAGCACTCGGGACGCATGGTAATCATCGAACAGCTTGCCGCCGAATTCGAGATAGAGCTTACCGCCGAACTGGGCGATGCGCTTGCCGATATGTTCCGACTGCATATGCAGATATTTTTCGTTATCAAATCCAATTGCGGACATGATGGCACCTCCAAACTATTTTACAAAACACTACCTCATTTATTATACACCAAAAAGGTGCAGAATGCAAGAGCGGAATGAAAAAAAACGACGATGCATATTGCATCGTCGCTGTACTCACTCTCGCATATCGGCGGTGCGGGCACCGCATCCACCGGTCATGTAGAAGTTTTTCATAAGAACAAGGGAACATCCGGCAAGGAAGTCTGTCTTCTCTTCCACGCTGCTCAGGACAATGCGCTCGGCAATGTCGTCGCCCGTGTATTCCTTGATATAATGCTTGAAATGTGCAAAGCCACGTTCACTCAAGCCGAAATTGTGCAGGATCGCACGCTGCGCCTGAAAGCTGCATACCAGATTGTGCAGCAGCACTGCCCAGTCCTGCATGATCTCCTGTACGATCTCCTCACAGCGCTTGTCACCTGCAGAGACCGCCTGGTACATCTGTTCAAGCGTCACACGCTCAATATATCCATCCGTTGCATTGTACAGGAACGGTGTACGCTCCTTGCTGTATACCTGCGCAATTCTCGCCTGCATTGCCTGCACCGAAAGCTGTGCACGCACGGAGCCTGCCGGATAACCGTCCTGCTGTCTGCCGTTCGGACGCACAATGCAGCGCTCGGTCATATAGCTGTAGTTCAGATAATCCTGCTCATACTTCTCAGGACGGAGCACCGAAATATTGATGTGATTGCCCAGATGCAGATACACCTGACTCATCGTCTGCATGCTGCCGCGCTGCAGATCGGAATTGGCAAGTGACAACAGCCACACCGCATTGCCGCAGAATACGGGCGGAAGCTGCGGTACGGTCAGCGCACGGATCAGCTCCGTGAAATCCAGCGTGCCATCCTTGTAGAACACACGCATTCTGCCGATCATGATCGGCATCACGCCGATGCCAAGCCCCAGTACATCTTCCTTTTTCAGGCAGCTGTTCGCCATCATGCGCTCCCCGGCGCCGATGATGAATTGCAGGATCTCCTTACGGGAGGTATGATCCGTACAGGGCATGCTTGCCTTGTCCAGAATATCCATATGCATCGTGCACAGACCCACGGTGATCTCCTGCTCGCTGATGACTGCGCCGAGTACGAATTTGTAATTTGCATTGATGTCGAGTAAAATCTTACGTCTGCCTTTTGGCAGCTTGTCCTGCTGGCTGCTCTGGTACGGCGCTTCCCCGATCTCCACGAGCACCCCTTCTTCGATCATCGCATTGGTGATCTGTGTGATGGAGGCTCTGGTAATCTGGAGCTGCTGCGCCAGATCCACTCTCGAAATCGGTCCCGCTTCCCAGACGGTCCGCAGCACCTGCATCCGGTTGATGCGCTTCAGGTCAAGCTTGCTGATACCGCTCAGCATCGTTTCACGCCCTCTTTCTGTTACGGTTCCCTATACCGTATGATTTACCACTTTATTATAACATAATTTAGTAAAAAAATCAAACAAAATTGCAGAGGCATCCGATTTCTGGATGCTTGCACAATTCCGCCAAGTCTAAAAGCCCGGAATTGTGCAGATTTCATACACCACCATCATCAGCGGCATCGTCGCCATGGACAGAAGCGTTGTTACGCCGAACAGTTCCGAAGCATAGGCGGCATTCTTTTTGTAATTCAGGCACTGCATCGTACACATTGCCGCCGATGGAGCGGCAGTCGCAGCAAGGACGGTCATCTCCATCGTCGCATCCAGCGAAAAGGGCAGGAACGCCAGTATGACCGCAAATGGGATCAGGATCAGCTTCAGAAAGCTGATGAAAAACACCCGTGGTTTTTTCAGCACACCGAGCAGATCGGTCTGGGCAATGGTTGCACCTGCCACAAACATGGCAAGCGGTGTATTCAGATCACCGATCATCTGCAGGGGCGCAGCCAGGAGTGAGGGAACGGTGATCTGAGTAAAGAACAGCACCATGCCCGCAGCAATGGCGATGATTGCCGGAGATCGCAGCACCCTTGCCACGGATTTCAGACTGCGCTGCCCGGAGATCTGCATCACGCCATGCGTCCATGCAAGGAGATTGAACAGGGTAATGAAAGCGGAAAGATAGAACACGCCCTCAAAACCGAACATCGCCTCAACAAGAGGAATGCCCATAAAGCCGCAGTTTGAATAGATGCAGGAAAAGCGCTCAATGGCGGTTTCCCTTCCCTCCCGGTCACGGATGACGAGATAGGATATCGCCATTGCGATGGCATAGGACAGTGCTGACAGCAGGAATGTCCAGCCGAGATTTGCCACCAGCTCCGCCTTCAGCTCACGCTGGTAGGCAAGGAGAATGACGATGGGGTTGATGACCGTCAGGACGAGCTTTGATATCTGACTGACGGTATCCTTTGAGAGAAGTCCGAACCGGAAACAACCCGCACCGACAAGAATGAGTACGAGCATGATGAATGCCTGCTGTAAAATGACCTGTGCCATAAATAAGTGCCTCCGCTAAGTAAATTCACCTGATTTTCGCCCCGCTTTGCAGCAGGGCGAATGGGATTCTATATCAGAAATTCGAGCCGTTCCAGCCCCAGTGCTCCGTTTCTGCGTACTTCACATAGATCCGGTTCGGTGCGATGCCGAGTGCATCGTTCAGAATGGAAGTAACCTTTCCGGTCATGGCGTCGTATGCGGATGCTGCCGCACTGCCGTAGATGGTAACCTCCACGATGGCAGCCGGTGCGTCACTGCCCTGGAACCAGAGCATCTGTCCGGCTTCGATGCCGACCATGAGCCAGTTTTCGGATTTTCCCGGAATGGCGGTGATCGCCTGACCAAGAGCGGATTTGATGGTTTCTGCTTTCTGTGCAGGAACTGCAGCGTTTGTTTTGACATTGATATACGGCATGGGGATGACCTCCGTTTATAAAATTTATATAAACAGTATAGCACGAAAGGATTGAAAATTCAACAGTATTTTTTGAAAAAACACTTGCTTTTTCCAGAAAGATGCGCTATAATAGAGGATAGATAACACATTGACTGAGAGAGTAGCTGTTTGATGCTGTATCCAGAGAGGTGCCGGGCGCTGAAAAGGCACTATACCGCAAAGCAGTGAATTTCACTCACGAGTGGCACCGCCGAAGCATACGTTGTAAGCGGTGATGTGGCGTTCGCATTAAGAACGGTGGAGGTGCTGGCCTCTGGCAAATGGGTGGTAAACAAGTGCAGCTTGTCCTGTTTGGACGGCTGCTTTTTTATGCAATACGAATGCCGGAACAGCAAACGGGAATGCCGGAACAATTCCGGGTATGACCGACAAAATATTTTTAGAGGTGAGGATATGAAAGAACAACTCAGACAGATCGGGGAAACCGCTAGTGCGGCAATTTCCTCCTGTACCGACCTGCGTGCACTCGACGAGCTGCGTGTAAAATTCCTCGGTAAGAAAGGCGAGCTGACTGCCATTCTCAAGCAGATGGGCAAGCTCTCCGCTGAGGAGCGCCCTGTTATGGGACAGCTTGCAAACGAGGTGCGTGCAACTCTGGAGACCATGATCTCCGAAAAATCCGCTGCCCTGCAGGAAGCGGCAAAGGCTGCCAAGATCGCAGCAGAATCCATCGACGTGACCATGCCCGGCAAGCATCCGGCAGAGGGCAGACTGCACCCGCTGCAAATCGTGGAAAATGAGATCAAGGAGATCTTCCTCGGCATGGGCTTTTCTGTTGCGGACGGTCCCGAGGTAGAGTACGACTACTACAATTTCGAGGCGCTGAATCTGCCGCCCAACCATCCGGCAAGAGATACGCAGGATACCTTCTACATCACAGAAAACATCCTGCTGCGTACCCAGACTTCCTCCGTACAGGTGCATGTCATGGAGAACCAGAAGCCCCCGATCCGTGTGATCTCTCCCGGTCGTGTGTATCGTTCCGACGCTGTGGATGCAACCCACTCCCCCCTGTTCCATCAGATCGAGGGACTGGTTGTGGATAAGGGCATTACTATGGCAGATCTCAAGGGCACCCTGGAGCTGCTGATGCAGAGACTCTATGGTGACGACTGCAAGATCCGCCTGCGTCCGCACCACTTCCCGTTCACAGAGCCGAGTGCCGAGGTTGACGTGATGTGCTTCAACTGCCACGGAGAGGGCTGCCGTGTCTGCAAGGGCGAGGGCTACATCGAGCTGCTCGGTGCAGGTATGGTACATCCCAAGGTGCTCGAAGGCTGCGGCATCGACAGCAGCGTGTACTCCGGCTTTGCATTCGGTCTGGGTCTCGAGCGTATCGTTATGAGAAGATACAATATCAGCGACATGCGTCTGCTGTTTGAGAACGACATGCGTTTCCTGGAGCAGTTCCGCTAAGGAGATGCCGGAATGGACGACATCATGAAACACAGCCGGCTCTGCCGGAGCATCCGTCCCCGCAAGGGACAGGAAATTGCGATGCTCATCGTTTATCCCCTGCTCTTTCTGACTGTGATGTTCTGCGGCGGCTTCTGCTGCATCATCTTCGGCAGTGAGGAGCTGGTCGGTGCACTCGTCTGCGGTGCCATTCTGCTCCTGCTGCTTGCCCTGATCGGGTGGAGTTCATGGAAAGCGATCCGGAACATCCAGCAGCTCAATGAGCTGAAGGCTAAGCGGCTGAATTCTCTGAATGCTGCGGATATCGAAGCACTGGAAGAGGAAATTGCACGGACGCCGTGCCGTTACAAGACCTTTTATCTGCTGGAATCGTATCTGTATGCACCAAGGGGAGGCGTGCTGATTCATTATGCCGATATTGGTTCCTGGAGAACCATCCGTCACAGCACCAACTTCATTCCTGACAGCGCATGGATCGAGCTCACCGATAAAACCGGGGTGATGCAGAAGATACAGGTGCGCCAGTGGCGGCAATATCTGAAAGAATACGATGACTTCATGAAAGCGCTGGCAGCCCTGCTCAACCGGGCTCACAGCAGTCACAGTCCATATGAAGGTCCATGAATCTAATCATTTTGGAGGAATAGTATGAATTTATCAATGAAATGGCTTGCCGATTACGTCAAGCTGGATATTACTCCCAAGGAGTTCTGCGCAGGCATGACCATGAGCGGCTCCAAGGTGGAGGCATTTGAAGAAGAAGCCGAAAAGGTGCAGGGCATCGTTGTCGGCAGGATCCTGTCCAAGGCACAGCATGAAAATGCGGACGCACTGTTCGTTTGCAGCGTGGATCTGGGCGGCGAGGAGCCGGTACAGATCGTCACCAATGCCAAGAACGTGCAGCCGGGCGATCTCGTTCCCGTTGCAACACCGGGTACCGTTGTCACTGAGGGCAGCGAATCCATGAAGATCAAGGTCAGCAAGGTGCGTGGCGTGGAAAGCCGTGGTATGTTCTGCGGTCTGTCCACACTGGGTCTGACACAGCATGACTTCCCCTATGCGGATGCGGAGAGCGTGTTCGTCATTCAGGAAGACTGCACCCCCGGTCAGGATATTGCATCTGCCATCGGTCTGAACGATGTTTCTGTAGAGTTTGAGATCACTTCCAACCGCCCGGACTGCCTGTCCGTAATCGGTCTGGCAAGAGAAGCGGCAGCCACATTCGATGTGCCGCTTGAGGTCAAGGAACCCGCATACCACGGTACGGAGGAGGACATTACCAAGACACTGGACGTAGAGATCCAGAATCAGACACTCTGCACACGCTATGTGGCAGGTCTGGTGCGCAATGTCAAGATCGGTCCGTCCCCTCGCTGGATGCGTGAGCGTCTGCGTGCAAGCGGCGTTCGCCCCATCAACAATCTGGTAGACATCACAAACTATGTGATGCTCGAATACGGTCAGCCCATGCATGCATTTGACCTGCGCTATGTGGAAGGCGGCAAGATCTGCGTGCGCAATGCCAAGGCTGGCGAAACCATCACCACACTCGACGGCATCGAGCGCAGCCTCTCCGAAGAAATGCTCATCATTGCCGATGCAGAAAAGCCGATCGCAGTGGCAGGTGTCATGGGCGGCGAGTACAGCGGTATCATGGAGGATACAGTGGATGTGGTATTCGAATCCGCATACTTTGAGCCGACACAGGTACGTCTGACCGCCAAGAAGCTCGGCATGAGAACCGACGCTTCCGCTCGTTATGAAAAGGGTCTGGATGAGACCTCCATGCTCACCACACTCAAGCGTGCATTCTCCCTCGTGGAGGAGCTGGGTGCCGGTGAAGTTGTCGGCACAGTGATCGACCGCAACTATGCAAATCCTGTGCAGAACCACATCCCCTTCGATCCGGCATGGATCAACGGTTTCCTCGGCACAGAGATCCCGGCTGCAGATATGGAGAAGTATCTGACAAGTCTGGACATCTGTGTGGAAAACGGCGAAGCAGTTTCTCCGACCTTCCGTATTGATCTGGAGCGTCCGGCAGATATTGCAGAGGAAGTCGCAAGAATCTACGGCTACAACAACATCCCCTCCACCGTCATCACCGGTGTTGCCAATGCACAGCTCACACCCGAGCAGAAGTTCAACCGCAGCATCGAACAGGCAATGACCGGCATGGGCTGCAGCGGCATTCTGACCTATTCCTTCATTTCTCCGAAGTATTTCGACAAGATCTGTCTGCCGACAGACAGCAAGCTGCGCAATACCACCACCATCATGAACCCCCTCGGTGAGGACACAAGCGTGATGCAGACCACCACACTGCCGTCCATGCTGGAGGTACTGTCCACCAACTACAACAAGAGAAATGCCAAGGCATGGCTCTTTGAGATCAGCAAGGAATATCTGCCCACCGCTCCCGACAAGCTCCCCGAGGAGCCGCATCGCCTGACCATCGGTATGTTCGGCGGCTGTGACTTCTTCGACCTCAAGGGTATGCTGGAAGTACTGGCAGAAAAGCTGGGCATCTGTGACCTGCGGTTCACCAGATGCGGCGAGAACTGCCCCTATGACGAGGCAGCAGCACTCCATCCGGGCAGAAGCGCCGTGATCTACAGCGGCGAGACACCGCTCGGTCTGTTCGGTGAGCTGCATCCGACCGTACAGGAGAACTACAGCATCGGCGTCAAGACCTATGTGGCAAAGCTCGACATTCCGGCAATGTTCGCTGTGGCAAATGACGAGATCACCTACCAGCCCCTGCCGAAGTTCCCGGCAATGACCCGTGACCTGAGCCTTGTCTGCGACGAGAGCATCCCGGTTGCAGATCTGGAAACTGCCATCCGTGAGGCAGTCGGCAAGCCGCTGGAAAAGGTTGAGCTGTTCGACGTTTATCGTGG
The DNA here is from genome assembly GCA_045544635.1 of Oscillospiraceae bacterium. Lineage (GTDB taxonomy): Bacteria > Bacillota > Clostridia > Oscillospirales > Ruminococcaceae > UBA3855. Next base: position 83,112 of record JAZPZJ010000051.1, on the reverse strand, counting down.
CGAGCAGATCGCCAAGGACAAGAAGAGCGTATCCTACAAGATCGTGATGCGCAGTGCAGACGGCACCATGACCGACGAGCAGGCAGACGTTGCAATGAAGCGTGTGCTGAAGGCACTGACAAAGCTTGGTGCAGATCTGAGAATGTAATGTTCTTTCGAAAATGACCAAAAGCCTGAGAAGGGATCTCCTTTCTCAGGCTTTTTTAAACAAACCGCCTGCGGCAGGGAAACCACAGGCGGCCATTTCAGCTTATAGATTCTGTTTCAGTTCATCACGCAGATCTTCCGGCATATACAGATTTTCCGCTGTTCCGTTAATGAGCAGCTGCACCAGTTCAGAAACGACCACATCATGAACCGCTTCGCTGAGGTTACAGATTTCATCTTCATCAATGTCAAAATCTCCAGCAATTTCAGCGGTGTCGTATTCCTCCATCAGCTCTTCAATGGAGAAAACCTGACCAAAAATCGTGATTTCTTCCAGATCGTGACAGCCCTCGAATGCGCTGCCATCAACCTGTGTGATGCCGTCGGGGAATGCTATATCTTCCAATGCGGAGCAGTCACGGAACGCCTTTTCTGCAATTGTTGTCAGACTCTCCGGAAGCTTGACATCCGCAAGTCTTCCGCAGCCAAAGAACGCAAACCTGTCGATGGCAGTCACGCCTTCCGGAATTTCGACACACAGCATCGTGCGGCAATGTTCAAACGCAGAACTGCCGATTCTCGTCACATTATCCGGGATCACAACATTCTGGTCACTGCCATGGTATTTGCACAGCACGCCATCATAGATCTCAAAATCATGATTCATGATAGGACTCCTCTCTGCTTGTTATTGTTTTACATGCTCTTTCTCAGCTGTCCTGTCCGTCACCAGAATTCCTGCCAGCATCCAGAATACCGGCGCCGTGGTAATGGCGCTTGCGCCGCACAGCATCAGCACCAGATAGAGGAGCACCGCTCCATAGATACCTGCTGCCAGCCAGCCGCCGTTTCTGCATTGCTTTGCACCACGCACGATCACGAGCACCATCAGCGCCAGATACAGTACCAGTGCCGGTACACCGAGCGTTGCTGCCAGATGCAGGTAATAGTTATAGCAGCGGTCAAAGACATTGGTGTTGCTGCGGGGATCCGTGTTCTGGTAGAGCTGCGGATAAGCAAGCTGATCGGGACCGCTGCCCACGAGCGGGAACCGTCCGATTACACGGCAGGTGCTTTCCCACAGGTAACGGTAGGTATCCGTCACGCTGTCGATCGCAAAGGTGCCATTGGGGTTTTCTGTCATTTCACCGCCATAATAGCCGCTGGTGGAAAGACGATAGGAACCATCCTCCCACATAATGCCGCCGTCATACAGCACGATGCCGTTTTCCTGCTGCGTTTCCACACTGTTTTCGTAGCTGTAGATTCCGTTCATCGCAGGAGTCACAAACACCCAGCCAAGCCCCAGTACGAATGCTGCCAGCACTGCTGCGAGCTTTGTCACCGCCTGTCTGCCGCCCTTCTTCACAAGCGCATAAATGGCAAAGCCAAGGATCGCCAGCGCACTTCCGGCAATGCCGATGAGCGTCTGCGTCTTGACTGCCATAAGAACAAACACCGCTGCGCAGATGGCGTAGAAGGTACGCTGTTTCTTTTCCTCCGAAAAGGCTGCGCCGCACATTGCCGGAACAGAGAGCGTCACCAGCAGGATCGCCAGAAAGATCGGGCTGCCCGTCAGACCCGAAGGCAGGAATGTACGGAACAGGAGCAGCGGTTCAAGATTCTGATAGTACGACGGGAATCCCATCGGGAGTGCCTGCAGCAATCCCCAGACGCACTGTGCAAGTCCGTAGAGCATCAGCGCATGCAGGAGCTTATGGTGATTTTTCGCTGTTCCGAGCTGCGCACCCATCAGGAAGAAGCAGCCATAGAACACCACCGAGAGCAGTCCCTCGCTTCGCCCGTCCGCACCCATGACAGCAAGATTGTAGAAATAGGAATTGATCAGGCTCACAATGCTCCAGATCACCAGCCCCCCGATCAATATTCCCGGAAGATAGAGACTTTTCGGTGTGACCTGTTTCATAAAGCCAATGAACACAAACACCATCGCAATGACGCCGACGATGGCAAGCGCCATACCCGGCACACTGTAGATCTTGAAAAATTCCAGCGGAATACAGAAAAGCGGCATCAGGATCAGATACCCTGTGAGGATCTTCAGCAGGAAATTCTGATATTCAGAAAGCTTCATATTCAGGATGAAATTGGATTTTTCTGTCGTGTTAAATATCGTCTTCGGCATAGATATCCTCCTTTGTTTTGTGGGCGGCAGTAGCGTGGGATGCTGTCCCCTGCATCCTCTGCCTTCCCCCAAAAAGCAAAGGACGGTACACATTGTACCGTCCTCTATGTTTACTTTGCGTAATCCACTGTCCGGCTTTCACGGATGAGATTGACCTTGATCTGTCCGGGATATTCCATCTCGTTTTCGATCTGCTGTGCGATCTGTCTTGCAACCAGAACCATCTTTTCATCACTGATGATTTCGGGCTGTACCATCACACGGATCTCACGGCCTGCCTGAACAGCATAGCACTTCTCCACACCCTTGTAGGATGTACAGATTTCCTCGAGCTTCTCCAGACGCTTGATGTAGCTCTCGTAGTTCTCGCTTCTTGCAGCAGGTCTTGCAGCAGAGATCGCATCGGCAGCCTGCACGATGCATGCGATTGCTGTGCGGGGTTCCACATCATTGTGATGCGCTTCAATTGCATGAATGACTTCCGCATTCTCATGGCACTTGCGGCAGACATCCACACCGATCTGAACGTGGGAACCTTCTACCTCGGAAGTCAGCGCCTTACCGATATCGTGCAGAAGACCTGCACGCTTTGCAAGGTTGACATCCACACCCAGCTCTGCTGCCAGTACACCGGCAAGCTGTGCCACCTCAATGGAGTGGGTCAGGACATTCTGACGATAGCTGGTTCTGAACTTCAGGCGACCCAGGAGCTTGATCAGCTCATGGTTCACACCATGTACATTGGTCTCCAGGATGGCACGTTCGCCCTCCTGCTTGATCTTGTGCTCAACCTCACGCTTTGCCTTTTCCACCATTTCCTCAATGCGGCTCGGATGGATTCTGCCATCGGAAATCAGGCGCTCAAGTGCGATTCTTGCAATCTCACGGCGTACCTGATCGAAGCAGGAAAGTGTGATTGCTTCCGGCGTATCGTCGATGATCAGATCAACGCCGGTGAGCGTTTCGAGTGTACGGATATTACGGCCTTCACGTCCGATGATGCGTCCCTTCATTTCATCGTTGGGCAGTGCCACAACGGAAACAGCAGCTTCGGAAACCTGATCAGCCGCACATTTTGCAATGGCAAGGGAAACATAACTGCGTGCCTTTTCCTCGCAGTCTTCCTTGATCTGCTGCTCAAATGCAGCAACCTTGACAGCCTTGTCATGTACCAGATCCTCTTCGAGGGTCTGAAGAATGTATTCCTTTGCCTGCTCACGGGTCAGCTCGGAAATGCGTTCGAGGGTATCGAGCTGTACCTTCTTGAGGGCTTCGGCTTCTTCCTTCAGGGCATCGGCAGCCTTGAGCTTCTGCTGCAGCGTTTCTTCCTTACGCTCCATGCTCTCCATCTTCTTGTCCAGATTTTCTTCCTTCTGGTGAATCCGGCGCTCCTGCTTGGAAACCTCACTGCGGCGGTCACGGATCTCCTTCTCCGCTTCCGAACGCAGCTTATGGATCTCATCCTTTGCTTCAACAAGGGCTTCTTTCTTCTTTGTCTCAGCCTTCTTGCCTGCATCCTCCAGAATGCGCTTTGCTTCTGCGACCTTACGCTCGGCCTCTTCTACCTTGGCACGGGCTTCCTTTTCCGCAGAACCAAGTACTGCTTCCGCTTCCTGTTTGCGGTGCGCAATACCCTTCTGGAACGCCTGCTCACTGACAATTTTGTTCACAACAAAAATGGCAATGATCGCAGCAACAAGCAAAACAGCCAACACGATAATGATGATTGTTTCCATGTTTGTGCATTACCTCCTTATTTTGTAAAGTTATCATATTTATTCTAAGTAAACTTTACGCAGGCGGTAAATGCCGCTTTCTTTATTCATTTTTCAAACTTATAGATGATTGAGACAAGGGCACCATGCCCCTCCTCCGTAACAATGGGGTTGTATAGTCCACCGCAGAAATCCGTCTGCGGAATCAAAAAAAGTAATGAATGATATAAAGTTTCAGACCGCTGCATGCGATCCTAAGCTGCAATTACTGCTGCGTGATCCGCCGCCGTTACACTGCGGCTGCGGATGCAAACCCCGGCTTGCCGTATGTGCCATAACAGTACGGTAACGGGCGTTTACTCAAATATCATACAACATTATAATTGTAAACTATTTTTGCACATTTGTCAAGGGATACAAGAAAAAACTTTCCATCCCCCGAAAATTCTCTCCGCACAGCAGCGGCGGCGCACTGGTTTGTGCATCCGTCAAATACAACTGAACTCCCTTTGCGGACAAATTTCACGTCAAAATCCACATCCGGACGGGATTTTGGAAGCCGTTTTCCGTATAATCCTACAAAATCATCCGCAATCTTTACACAATCTCTTGCAAAAACGCCGGTTCTGCGGTATAATAATACCAATGAATCACGTACTTTCAAAGGAGACGAAACACATGGCACTGAACGAAATGAACAAGGCAGAGCTGACTGCCTTTTTTGAAGAATGCAAGAGCGCTTATGCGGCATACCAGGCGCAGAATCTGAAGCTTGACATGTCCCGTGGCAAGCCTTCTCCGAAGCAGCTTGACATTTCCAACGGTCTGCTGGATGCGATCGCACCCGAAGAGCTGATCGGTGAAGCCGGTGACTACCGCAACTACGGTCTGCTCGATGGTATTCCGGAGGCAAAGAAGATGTTCGCCCCCATGCTGGGCGTGGAGCCGGATGAAATGATCATGTTCGGCAATGCAAGCCTGCAGGCAATGTACCTGGCAGTCAGCTATGCATACTCCCACGGTCTGCTGGGCAATACCCCCTGGAGCAAGCTTGACAAGGTCAAGTTCCTGTGCCCCGTTCCGGGTTATGACAGACATTTCAGCATCACACAGTTCTTCGGTGCGGAGATGATCAACATCCCCATGACCGAGGAAGGTCCCGACATGGACATGGTAGAACGTCTGGTGGCTGAGGATGCCAGCATCAAGGGTATCTGGTGTGTACCGCAGTACGCAAACCCGACCGGCATCAGCTACAGCGACGAGGTTGTGCGCCGCATGGCTGCGCTGAAGCCCGCTGCACCGGACTTCCGTATTTTCTGGGATAACGCTTACTGCATCCATCATCTGTGCGATCAGCCGAAAATCGTCCTGCCGATCCTGGAAGAAGCAAAGAAGGCAGGCAATCCGAATATCGTTTACCTGTTTGCTTCCACGGCTAAGGTGACATTTGCTGGTGCAGGCGTGGCAATGATGGCAGCTAGCAAGGAAAATCTTGCAGATCTGAAGAAGGCACTGAACGTGTTTACCATCAGCTTTGACAAGATGAACCAGATGCGCCATGTAAGATACTTTGACGGCAAATTCGAGAATGTACTGGCGCATATGGAAAAGCATCGTGCACTGATCCAGCCGAAGTTCGAAGTTGTACTGAATACGCTCGACAAGGAGCTCAAGCCCCTGGGCATCGGCAATTGGGTAACACCGCAGGGCGGTTACTTCGTATCCTTTGACGCACCGCAGGGCTGCGCTAAGCGCATTGTACAGCTTTGCAAGGAAGCAGGCGTTGTGCTGACCGGCGCAGGTGCAACCTTCCCCTACGGCAAGGATCCCGAGGACAAAAACATCCGCATTGCACCGACCTATCCCGAGGTCGAGGAGCTGCAGACCGCAATGGATCTGTTTGTACTCTGTGCAAAGCTTGCTGCTGCAGAAAAGCTGCTGGCAGAATAAAGCAACAATGGCATACCGGAATTCCGGTATGCCGTTTTCTTTCCTATGATAAAAAAACCGCTGTTTTCCTTCCGGAAACGGCGGTCTTTCAGACATTCAGCGGTGTTTTTTGTTCTTCCTGTTCCTCGACTGCTTCGGAAAGGATGAATTCATCCCCCGTGCCGAAATCGGCATGGCGGTCAAGCTCCTCACATCCCTCAGAAAAGCCCTGCTTGTTTGCAACGATCGGCACCGTTTTCAGCATACAGCAAAAATCGAAAAGGAACGAGATCTTGTGCACATACTCTGCATCATAGGCAGCCTTTTCTTCATCCGTCAGCTTATTTCTGCCGTTGATCTGTGCCCAGCCCGTGAGTCCCGGACGGAAGGAACGCAGTCCTGCGGCTTCTCTTGCATCCAGCAGAATTGTTTCATTGGCAAGCACGGGACGGGGACCGACCCAGCTCATATCCCCTTTGATGATATTGATCACCTGCGGCAGTTCATCAATGCTGGTCTTGCGCAGCCATTTGCCGACACGGGTGACATATTCCTGATATTTTTCCGGCGCCAGGCGCTGGTTGGGAAGATGCTTGGGGGTTCCCGATTTCATGGAACGGAACTTTAGAATTTTGAACTTTTTTCCGTCCTTTCCGATACGGGTCTGACGGAAAATGACATTTCCCTTCGGATCATCCAGTTTAATCGCAATGCCGATAATCAGCATCGGCAGCAGCAGAATAATTGCTGCAAGGATACCCAGGAAAATGTCCAGTACTCTCTTTCCATACTGAGCGTACATGCTTCTCCTCCTGCTCTGTTCATATTTTCGCAGTTACAAATGTGCGCCAAATTGGCACATTATATTTATTATACACCTTTTTTTCAAAAGTTACAATATGCTTTCATCACAAAAGTCGAAAAAAGTCAACCCAAAAATTATACAGGATATACAATTCCTGTGAAAAAAACTGTCAGGAATGGAGAAATCCGGAAAGTTCCGCACAAACAAACTGACCCTGCCGAAGCAGGGTCAGTTTGCCATGATATAGGGATTATAGGGATTTATAATTAACGCTGGGGAACGTTAATTACCGTTTGCGTCAGGTTCCATTCTCTTGGAACAATTCTAGTATACTCCCGGAATGTGACAGCTTTATGTGCGGCGTTTGAAAGTTGCGGAAAGGCTATGTGTATACAATCTGTGATATTCCGGAAAAGGGCAGCAAAATGCCCCCGCAAAGCGAGGGCATTTTGCCATGATATAGGGATTATTGGGGATTTATAATAACGTTGGGGTAAGAACGTTATTACCGCTTAGATCACAGTATGCACCACAGCATACCGGAAATATGATAGCATTTTACACCAATATTGTGATAATTTCGTGATGGTTTCATGAGTGCCAGATGAAGCATTTGACAATCACATTTCTCAGTGTCATCATTTCCGGATCAGGAACCAGAAAACGGAACCTTCCCCAAGCGTACTGTTGACGCCGTAATGGAATTCGTGATTTTTCAGGATGGCTTTGACAATGGAAAGTCCCAGTCCTGTTCCGACAATTTCACGCTTATGGTTTTCGCTGCGATAGTATTTGTCGAAAATGCGCTGGATCTTGTCCTCTTCAATGCCGTTTCCGGTATCACGCACCTCAATGCGCACACCCTGTTCCGTATTCAGCTGCCGGACGTAGACATTCTTATCCTCGCCCGTATAGTTGATAGCATTGTTGATGAGGTTGCAGATCACTCGCTCGATCTGTCCTGGATCACAGGTCACCTGCACGGGCGCATCGGGGGTGAAATGGATGTGATAGCCCATCTTCTCTGAAACGCCCTTGTAGCGTGCAATGATATCCTGCATGCGTGCCGTGATGTCGAACGTCTGCATCTCCGGCTTGATGCTGCCGTTTTCCAGCTTGGAAAGATCGAGGATGTCGTTGACCAGCAGCGTCAGGCGATCCGTTTCTTCGATGATGACCTGCAGATGCGCATTGCGCTTGACGGGGTTGTCACCGGACAGATCACGGATCATTTCCGCATATGCCTTGAGCATGGTCAGAGGGGTACGCAGATCATGGGAGACATTGGCGATGAGGTCACGCTGCATGCTGTCCACACGGGAGATCTGCTGCTCGGCATAGGTCAGTGTTCTGGCAAGCTCATCGACCTCACGGTAGCTGCCGCCCTCGAACCTGGTATTGTAATCGCCGTGTGCCAGACGGTGTGCCGACCGGGTCAGCTTCACAATGGGGATCGCCAGCCAGTCGGAAAGGTAGAAGGCGATCAGGATGCCGATGATCAGCAGGAGTACCGTTACCAGAAACAGCAGCTCCTTGAGGATGCCGATAGCGGAGCCGACCGGCTCGAGGAGCGTATTCAGGAAAAGATACCCGACCACTTCGTCCCCGTTTTTCAGGGTATACCCGAGCACCAGCGTCTCAAGTCCGATGTGCTCATCATACAGATTCATGGCAATTCTGCCTTCGCTGCTGCTCTCAAGCTTCAGCTGCAGTACCTGCAGATAATTCTGCGGTCCATGCAGGAGGCAGTTGCGGCTCATCACATCACGCTCATGCACGGGGCGGCCGTATTTATCCAGGATCTCCACGCAGACCTGATTGCTGACGGAAATGCTGGTAAGGTATTCCTCGAACTGATCCATACCATAGTTTTCGGTGATCGAAATGGCGATCTGCTGGGTCTGCTTGATTTTGGAAGTATAGTAGAAGACCTCGAGCAGGATGACTTCAAAGAACCACAGCATAGCGGAGACGATCAGCGTAAAGACAATGAACGCAAGGCACAGACGTGCCCGCAGGCTGATATGCCGGTTCCCCTTGGCTTCGGGCTTCTTAGTCTGCATTGGCTTCAAATTTGTAGCCCATGCCACGCAGCGTCACGATGAATTTGCGGTATTCGCCAAGACTGTTGCGGAGCATTTTGATATGGGTATCCACGGTACGGTCATCGCCGAAGAAATCATAGCCCCAGACCGCTTCGAGCAGCTTGTCACGGGTCATAGCGAGGTTGATATTGCGCACGAGATAGAACAGGAGATCGTACTCCTTGGGCGTCATGGATGCCTTTACGCCATTGACATACACTTCTCTGCCGGCAAGGTCGATCTCAAGTCCTTCGAATTTCATGCGGTCTCTGGACATGCCGCTGTCCCCGCTTCCCCGCTTGAGGACTGCCTTGACTCTCGCCATCAGTTCCTTGGGAGAAAAGGGCTTGACCACATAATCATCCACGCCGATCTCGAAGCCGAAGAGTTTGTCATATTCTTCACCCCTTGCGGAGAGCATGATGATCGGGACATTCTTGTGCTTCTTGATCTCCTTGCTGGCAGAATAGCCGTCGAGCTTGGGCATCATGACATCCATGATGATGAGGTCATAATGATTCTGGCGGCATTTTTCGACTGCCTCCATGCCGTTTTCGGCTTCGTCCACTTCGTATTCTTCAAATTCTGCATATTCTCTGACGACGGCACGGATGTTGACCTCGTCGTCTACGATTAAGAGTTTGCTCATAGAATCCTTCCTTTCTGTACGATGTATACTTGATTCAGGGTACAGAGTTTTCGCCCCACTCCCTAATCCGGGAGGGGCTGCGCCCCTTCACCCTGCCAAAACCACTGCTTTCCATATTATTATACCAGATTTTCTTTCATCATACAAGAGTTTCGTGACGGCTATGTGAAAATTGTGCCAAAGTTCGTTGTATAAATGCAGAATCCCAGCCAATGCTTTACACAAAGCCCTGTAAAAGGGTACGGAAAGGAGCAGATCATATGAAAATTGTAAAAGTGACCGGCAGACAGATTCTGGATTCCAGAGGCAATCCGACCGTGGAAGCAGAGGTTCTCCTCGAGGACGGCAGCCTTGGCAGGGGTGCTTCCCCGAGTGGTGCGTCCACGGGCGTTTACGAAGCACTTGAGCTGCGTGACGGGGACAAACAGCGCTACGGCGGCAAGGGCGTTTCCAAGGCAGTCGATGCGGTGAACCACGAGATTGCCGCTGTGCTGTGCGGCATGGATGCGGACGATCTCTATGCGGTTGACGGCGCCATGTGTCAGGCGGACGGCACCAAGGACAAATCCCGTTTCGGTGCCAATGCCATTCTTGCGGTCTCCATCGCCTGTGTGCGTGCGGCAGCAAAATCTCACGGCATGCCCCTGTACCGCTATCTGGGCGGCGTCAGCGGCAGACTCATGCCCATCCCGATGATGAACATTCTCAACGGCGGCGCCCATGCGGCAAACAACCTCGATGTGCAGGAATTCATGATCATGCCCGTGGGTGCCTGCTGCTTCTCCGAAGGACTGCGCTGGTGCACGGAGGTGTTCCACTGTCTGGCGGCGATCCTGAAGGAACGTGGACTTTCCACAGCAGTCGGTGACGAGGGCGGCTTTGCACCGGATCTGGAGAACGATGAAGCGGCGATCCGTCTGATCCTCGAAGCCATTGATCGTGCCGGTTATCGGGCAGGTACGGATTTCCGCCTTGCGCTGGATGCGGCATCGAGCGAATGGAAGAAGGACAAGACCGCTGACCGCTACACCATGCCGAAATCCGGCAGAACCTACACCACGGACGAGCTGATTGCCCACTGGACAAAGCTTGCGGAAACGTATCCGATCCTCTCGATCGAGGATGCACTGGACGAGGAGGACTGGGCAGGCTGGCAGAAGCTGACCGCAGCGCTTGGCAGGCAGGTACAGCTGGTCGGGGATGATCTCTTTGTCACGAATACGCAGCGGCTTGAACGTGGTATCCGGGAGCACTGCGGTAATTCCATTCTCATCAAGCTCAACCAGATCGGCTCCGTCTCCGAAACGCTTGACGCCATCCGCATGGCAAGACGCAACGGCTTTGCGACGGTGATCTCCCATCGTTCCGGCGAAACCGAGGACACGACCATTGCCGATCTTGCCGTGGCGCTCAATGCCGGACAGATCAAGACCGGTGCCCCCAGCAGAACCGAGCGAGTGGCAAAGTATAATCGTCTGCTGCGGATCGAGGAACACCTGACCTGCAGCGGAAACACACAGGGCTGCTGCTGAATCCTGTCCCCTGCACAAACGGCGCCTCCGATGCTTGACACCACCGGATTCCCATGGTATAATATCCTTAGAAATCCGCATCCTCTGCCGTATGGCGGAGGAGGTGTCAACGGAGGAAACCATGGGAATTTTTGATGTATTTAAAAAGAAAAAAACGGAAGCGGCGGCAGAAGAAGCCTATGCACCGATCCTGACTGAACCGGAAAAGCCCGCACCGCAGAAGCCCGATGTCCGCACAGTACTGGGACTTGTACTGGAAAAAACCAAGGGCGGCGAATGGGACGGCGACCATGCGCTGCAGTATCCTGCGCAGGAATTGTCCCTGACCGTGCAGATCGGACAGATAAACGAAGTCAATGGAAAATACTGCATCCAGCTTCTGTTCATTGCAGCACATCCGTATTTTGACGAAGAACTGATCGAATCCGTGCCCGGCGTCGGTGACAGCGTGGAAGCAGCACTGCAGAACGGAGCGGAAGGCTTCTGTGCAGGCGTTCTGACCTTCCTTCTTGCCGCACTGGACTGCAAGGGGGAACATACCCTCACTGCCACACTGCAGGGCAAGGAACACCTTTTCCATGAGCCGTGCATGAAGGCAGTTCAGCACATGGGCAGCACGGAAAGCGGCGCCGATCTCTGGGCGCTTCTGGAAGATAAGATTCCGCTGTATCTCGGCACAAAGAAAGCCTACTGGATCAAACTGTATGCGGCAAATCTGGACGAAATCATCTGTGAAGCAAGGATCAACAACATCATCTATCCCGAGCTGACCGAAATGCTGCGCATCGCCGTTGCAGAAGGCCGTGCCACAGCGAAAAACTGCACGGACAAGATGTTTGTGCTCCTCATTCAGGATGATCAGACCTATACGGCCTGCCCCTATACGAAGGAAGAAGTGATCAAATACGCCTACCGTGCGCTTGATCTGATGCGCACCATCAAGGATGACGCATCCCACCAGCAGGTATATGAACAGATCCAGCAGATGCCGCCCCATCCGCATCTCGGCGGCGAACTGTGCACCTTCCTGCCGGAGATCTTCTGCAATGCCCTGCTGCACTACCGCCCCAGCGACTCCATCCAGCCGATCCTTGCGGAAGAGACTGTCATGGTACGCAAATCCCAGATCCGCACCTACGGCTATCTGCAGACGGCAGTGCGCAACTACATCGGCATCAACCGTCCTTCCAGTGACGCTTGCCTGTTCATCCTGCGTCTGAGCGCAGAGTTCAATGCAGTGAATCAGGCACTCGCACGAGGCGCCAAGGTGGAGGATCTTCTCCTTGCACCGATCACATTCCGTGCACCGGAGGATTATGTCATCTGGTAACTATCAAAAGCCCCCGTCCTGAGACGGGGGCTTTCTGTGCGTTCTGCATCGCCCTAGCTTGACTTTTTTTCCATTCTATGCTACACTTGACACAGAACGACAAAATCCCTGTCATTTCCCAAAGGAGGACATTTTATGAAGATACACAAAACCGCCGCCCTGCTGGCAGGCGCAATGGCATGCACGGGTTTTCTGGCGATGCCGGCGCTTGCGGTAGAGGACGGTCTGGTCTATGACGGCGAACAGGCACAATACATCCAGAACGGCGAAGCCCTTACGGGACGCTTCACCATCACCCCCCAAATCATGATGGGTGACGCCGACAGCAGTGCGGAGATCAGCGCACCCGATGCGGCGCTTGTTCTGATCGTTGCCGCCGAATCCGCTGCGGAAGGCACGGATGCAGGCGAGGTGCTGCTCCGGCTGAATGAAAGCTTCCTGACACCGGAAGCAGCCATGGCACATGCGGACTGCAATTCTGACGGCGATATCAACGCAGCGGACGCTTCTGAGATCCTCGTTTATGTGGCGGAAGTGGGCGCAATGGGTACCGCCGAACCGATCGGCGTAAGACGCTATTATGCGGATACGGACGGCATCCTGCAGACCGGCTGGATCACGGATGAATCCGGCACCTCCTTTGCGGAGGAAAATTTCGTCCTGCGCACGGACTGGCTGACACTCGACGGGAAGCAGTACTATTTCAACAACGAGGGCATCCTGCAGACCGGCTGGCTGACGCTGGATCATGCGGTGTATTATTGCGGTGAAGACGGCGCAGCCCACACAGGCTGGCTGACAACCGAAGAAGGACGCTATTATTTCGATGCAAACGGTGCCATGCAGACGGGATTGACGCACATCGGAAACACGATGTATTACTTCGATGAAACCGGCGCCATGCAGACGGGCTGGGTCACGATCGGTGATGCGACCTATAATTTCAATGCGGATGGTACCGTCCGCACCGGCTGGCTGAAAACAGCGGACGCAAGCTACTATTTCTCTGCGGACGGTGTGATGCAGACAGGTCTGCTGACCATCGAGGGCAAGCAATATTATTTTGACGCACTCGGCATGCTGCAGACAGGCTGGATCGCAGCGGACGGTGGTACATATTACGCCGCTGAAGACGGCGTTCTGCTGACGGGGATGCAGACCATTGACGGCGTGACCTATTATTTCGACGAGAACGGCATGCGCACGACGGGATGGGTCACCCTCAACGACAGCATGTATTATTTCAGTGCCAATGACGGCGGCATGATCCGGGGCTGGGCGAATATCGGCGGTTCCTATTATTACTTCCATGCGGAAAGCGGTGTGATGCAGACAGGACTCATCACCGTGGAAGGCAAGCTCTATTATCTCAATGACGAGGGCGTCCGGCAGATGGGCTGGCACACCGTCAACGGTGATCGCTACTACTTCCTGAAGCTTGGCGAAGGTGCGGCAGCAAAGGGCATTGTCACCATCAGCAATGTCCGCTACTACTTTGATCCCGAGACAGGCATCCTGCTGCAGAACGGCACGAAGAACGGCATCACCACCAATGCCAACGGCGTCGTGATCAAGGTGATGCTGGATGTGACCTACATCAGCCAGATCGGCTATCCCACCGGCTGCGAAAGTGCAAGTGCGGTAATGCTGCTGCGTGACGCCGGCTACGATACCAGCATCGACACCTTCATTGACACGGCACTGGACAAGGGTTCACTCTACACCAGCGGCGGCACCCTCTACGGTCCGCATCCGGACAAGGCATTCATCGGTGATCCCCGCTCTTCGAGCGGCTTCGGCTGCTATGCACCCGTGATCACAACGGCACTCAACCGCATTCTGACCGGCGGTGACAAGGCAGTGAACATCACAGGAACCCCCATCTCCACACTGCTCACAGATTACATCGACAAGGGGATTCCGGTCGGCTTCTGGGCAACGATCAATATGATCGAATCCACGCCCGGCAGACAATGGATCGTTCCCGATACAGGCGAGCTTTTCACATGGAAGCGCAATGAACATTGCCTCGTACTGGTCGGCTATGATGCAGATTATTATTACTTCAACGATCCCTATAAGGGCAACGGTCTGAAGGCATATGCACGCTCCACGGTGGAGGCACGCTATGCAACGATGGGCTATCAGGCAGTGGTGATCGAGCAGGCAGAATAAGGTAAAAAATTCTCCGGATTTTTTTCGGAGAATTTCTCATTTTCCTCTTGACAAACCTATTTACCTGTGCTATACTATGGATGTAAATTAAATTTACCAAAGGTAAACGATGTAACTTAAATGTGGGTTGCAATTGTTTCTGACATGACAGGAGGATTATACATGAGCAAAACAACAAAAGTCATTCTGATCGTCGCAGGCATTGTTCTGTTTCTGGGGTTTGCCGCATGGCTGCTCGTCCCCCGTGCCCTGCTTGCTTTCGGGAATTATACAATCGTGCGTGATGTGGGGCCGGCAGCGGAATATTTCACCGAATACGGCGTCCTTAGCGAGGATGTGCAGACCATTGACAACGGGCATATTGCCATCGACATTCCGGTGTACTATGTCCAGAAGGATACGGATTTAGAAGTGGGCGGAATCTATTATGACCCCGAAAAAACCAAAGGCATCATACTTATGGGTGCAGATGACATGAGCGATATGAATCTGCTCAACGAAGAAAACCTTGGCGAAGGACTGACGGACATGCAGTTCAGCATCGGCATGGAGCAGCTCACAGAGGGCTTTGAGGCACTGGGCAACGGTCTGCCGGATTGCGCCTACCACACCTACAAGTGCATGAAGATGCTCGACAAGGAAGATTACAGTTTCTGGAATCTCAATCAGGCTGCCGCATTTCTCGTGACCGGAACGCTGAAGAACATACTGATGCAGTATGAGACCACGCTGGTATATGAAACAGAGGAAATCTGCGGTTTTGTGGAATACACACAAATGGAAGACGGCGAATATAAAGTGCTGCTGGAGATCTACCGGACGGATGATCTGAATACCGTATCCAGTGTGATCCTCTCCGTGAAAGATCTGGATGCTGCTTATGCAGTGATGAATTCCGCACGCAGGTGCGAAGAAGACCTAAGCAAATAAAATTGCAAGTTTCACTGCTTTCTATCAATTAAAAAAGGACGGTACATATCAAAATGTACCGTCCTTTTTATCTTTATTCTCAATAGCAAAACGCCTCTGCGAAGCAAGGCGCTTTGCGTTTCACAGATTTTTCCCGCGAAATACGGAACTGCCGCCTTAGTCTGCACCCCGTAACGCGTCCGGCGCAGCTTTCAGCTGCTTAGTACATGCCGCCCATGCCGCCTGCAGGCATTGCAGGTGCAGCCTCGGGCTCCTTGATATCAGCGACCAGACTCTCAGTGGTCAGAACCATTGCTGCAACGGATGCTGCATTCTGCAGTGCGCTTCTGGTTACCTTGGTCGGGTCTACGATACCTGCCGGGATCATATCCACATATTCCTCATTGTATGCATCGAAGCCATAGCCAACCTTGTCAGCGCTCATGATCTTGTCGATGATCACGCTGCCCTCAAGACCTGCGTTCAGTGCGATCTGGCGCAGCGGAGCTTCCAGTGCTCTGCGGATGATCTCTGCACCGGTCTTCTCATCACCGGACAGGGTTGCGATCAGTGCTTCTACTGCCGGAATCGCATTGATCAGCGCAGTACCGCCGCCTGCAACGATACCTTCCTCAACAGCTGCCTTGGTTGCTGCCAGCGCATCCTCAATACGCAGCTTCTTTTCCTTCATCTCGATTTCTGTTGCTGCACCAACCTTGATGACAGCCACACCGCCGGAGAGCTTTGCAAGACGCTCCTGCAGCTTTTCCTTGTCGAATTCGGATGTAGAGGTCTCGATCTGGGAGCGGATCTGTCCCACTCTTGCCTTGATTGCCTCTGCATCGCCGGCACCGTCCACGATGATGGTGTTCTCCTTCTGGATCACAACCTGACGTGCACGACCGAGCTGCATCATGGTGGTCTCCTTCAGATCCAGACCCAGCTCCTCAGTGATCACTTCACCGCCGGTCAGGATTGCAATATCCTTGAGCATCTCCTTGCGTCTGTCGCCGAAGCCCGGAGCCTTCACTGCTGCGCACTTGAAGGTGCCGCGCAGATTGTTCAGGATCAGAGTGGTCAGTGCCTCGCCCTCGATGTCCTCTGCGATGATGACCAGCTTCTTGCCGGACTGTACGATCTGCTCGAGCAGGGGCAGGATCTCCTGGATGCTTGCGATCTTCTTATCAGTGATCAGGATGAATGCGTCATCATAGACAGCTTCCATCTTCTCTGTATCGGTTACCATGTAGGGAGAAATGTAGCCTCTGTCGAACTGCATACCCTCTACAACCTCGCTGTAGGTCTCCGCAGTCTTGCTCTCCTCAATGGTGATGACGCCGTCAGCAGTCACCTTTTCCATTGCCTCTGCAATCAGCTTGCCGACATTCTCGTCAGCGGAAGATACAGTACCGACTCTTGCAATATCGGCAGAACCTTCCACAGCCTTGGAATTTGCAGTGATGGTCTCTACTGCGGTCTCCACAGCCTTTGCAATACCCTTCTTCAGGATCATCGGGTTTGCACCAGCTGCGATATTCTTCATACCCTCACGGATGATTGCCTGTGCCAGCAGTGTTGCGGTAGTGGTACCGTCACCGGCAGCGTCATTGGTCTTGGTTGCAACTTCCTTCACGAGCTGTGCGCCCATGTTCTCGAATGCATCCTCAAGCTCAATGTCCTTTGCGATGGTCACACCATCATTGGTGATCAGCGGTGCACCGAACTTCTTATCGAGAACCACATTTCTTCCCTTCGGACCGAGTGTGATCTTAACTGTATCTGCAAGCTTGTCGATACCTGCCTGCAGTGCCTTTCTGGCTTCTTCTCCGTACTTGATATCCTTTGCCATAATCTTTATCTCCTTTACAAAAGTAATGAAATCTTGTCTGTTTCAGGTCAGTCTGTTACCACTGCGAGTACATCGCTCTGAGAAATCAGAATGTATTCCTCGCCGTCCACCTTAACCTCGGTGCCGCCGTACTTTCTGGTCAGAACCTTGTCGCCTGCCTTCAGTACCATGGGAATCAGATTTCCGTTATTGTCATGCTTGCCCTCGCCGACTGCGATCACCTCTGCTACCTGGGGCTTTTCCTTTACAGTGCCAGCCAGCAGGATGCCGCTCTTTGTGGTTTCCTCTGCCTCTGTCATCTTGATGAGTACCTGATCGAACAACGGTTTGATCGTCATAATCTATTCCTCCTTAAAATTTGTTCACTATCATCCCTACACAGGGTTTAGCACTCTAAGCTGTCGAGTGCTAACAATTCTATTTTACCAAGTTTACAGGAAAAATCAAGCCTATTTTGTAAGTTTTCTGAAATTTTGTAGCATTGCACAATTTTGGTGGAATTTTCTACTGCATTCATAACACTTTGTCGGGTGCGGCGAATTATGGAATTTACGTTTCGTACACGATTTGTTCATGCATTATTCATTTTAAAGGTGTGCAAATCATGTATAATTATTATGAGTCATTTTAATTATTTGTAAACAAAGAGGGAGCGCACCCGTTCTGCGCGGATGCCTTCCCATTCATACAAGCATGATAATTGTGAGAGGAGTAAACCAAAAATGGCACTTGAAAAAGTACTCGTCGTAGATGATGACCAGAACATCTGCGATCTGCTGAGAATGTATCTGGAAAAGGAAGGCTACAGCGTTATCATTTCCAATGACGGCAAGGAGGCAGTGGTCAAGTTCAATGCCCTGAATCCCGATATCGTCCTGCTGGACATCATGCTGCCCTCCATGGACGGCAGACAGGTCTGCCGTGAGATCCGCAAAAATTCCAATGTCCCGATCATCATGATCTCTGCAAAGAACGAGACCTTTGACAAGGTACTCGGTCTTGAGCTTGGTGCGGATGACTATATCTCCAAGCCCTTCGATACCAAGGAAGTCATCGCAAGAATCAAGGCGATCGCACGCCGTATGGGTTCCAACGCTTCTGAACCGGAAACCAAGGAAGTACGCTATGACAAGCTCGTGGTCAACATGACCAGATATGAGCTGCGTGTCAATGACAAGGTACTGGATACCCCCCCGAAGGAACTGGAACTGCTGTTCTATCTGGCATCCAATCCGAATCATGTTTACACCCGTGACCAGCTGCTGGACGAAGTATGGGGCTTTGAGTACTATGGCGACTCCAGAACCATCGACGTGCACATCAAGCGTCTGCGTGAAAAGCTGCAGGATGTCTCCCCCCACTGGGCGCTCAAGACCGTATGGGGCGTGGGCTACAAGTTTGAGGTGGACGAGGATTAATCCCCCCTCTTTTCAAGGCAGGTGTCGCTTTTGAAACAGACAAACAAACAAAACAGAGGCATCAGCTCGCTTTCCAAGGGATATCTGCGCATGTCGCAGATATTTCTGTTCTGCGGCCTTCTTCTGACTGGTGTATTCATGGTATGCAGTGCGGTCAACACCTATACCTCTGCGATCAAATACACACTGCAGCAGAACTGCGAAGCACTGATCGCCAATATCTCCGAAGTCTACGGCAATAAGTACTGGATCCCCAATGAACAGATCACAGCACTGCTGCAGACTGCAGAATCCGAATATGACTATCAGATCTACCTGTACGATGAGATCGGCAAGGAGATCTATCCCCGGCAGGGTGAGGCGGGCGTGCCCCTTGCCAATTCCGTCAAGCCCTATCTGCGTTCGGATATCTTCATGGAAATCGGTTACTACACACCCGATGCCGCACAGCCCGAGCTTTGCTGTGCGATGCGTTTCACGATGGAATCCACTGAAGGCACGGAGGATTCCTACTACCTTGCCGCTGTCAGCAATGCGCAGCAGGTCGTGGAATATACCCAGATGCTTACGCTCAATCTGGTGATCTGTCTGCTGATCGCAATGCTGCTCTTCATGCTGCTGTTCCGCCTGGGCGTAAAGCGCATGGATCTGCAGTACGAAAAGATCACCGGCGTCATCGGACAGTATGCGGAGGGCGAATTCTCTGCCCGTGCCGAAGTACCCGAGCACAGCGACCTGTATCCGCTGGCATGCACGCTCAACCGCATGGCGGAGTTCATTGAGGAAAATGAAACCACCCGCATGAATTTTGTCGCCAATGTCTCCCACGAGCTGCGCACACCGATGACCACCATCGGTGGCTTTGCGGACGGCATTCTGGACGGTACCATTCCGCCGGAACAGCATCAGAAATACATCCACATCATTGCCGATGAGATCCATCGTCTGCGCACGCTGGTCAACTCCATGCTGAACCTGACGAAATTTGAATCGGGCGAGATGACGCTCCGCACCAAATCCCTCGACATCGGACAGCTCCTGATCAAGACCGTGCTGATGTTCGAAAAACGCATCAACGATAAAAATGTGGACGTGGAGGGACTGGAGACTGCATCCCTGCAGATCACAGTCGATGAAGACCTGATGTCCCAGGTGCTTTACAATCTTGTCGAAAACGCCGTGAAATTCGTCGATGAGGGCGGCGTGATCAGCTTTATGCTGACTACGGAACAGGATATGGCATCCATTACGGTCAAGAACACCGGCGAGGGACTTAGCGATGATGAGATGCGCAAGATCTTCGACCGTTTCTACAAGACCGATACCTCCCGCAGCAAGGATAAGACCGGTCTGGGACTGGGATTGTCCATTGCAAAAAAAATCGTACATCTTCACCGTGGACACATCGTTGTCAAGAGTGTCAAGGGTGAGTATACCGCATTTGAAATTCAGCTTCCGCTGAACGGATAACAGAAAGGAGCCCTGCATCGCAGGGATGCGCCTATGGAAGATTATAAGAGCATCTATGACCCGCCGGCTCCGGAGGAACCGCAGCAGCCGGCATTTCCCGATCCTGCCGCAGCACCCGATCTGCAGCCGGAGGAAGAATCAGTGATCCCGCAGCAGTGCGAAACACCTGCCGGAGATACCATCACGGAGGGCACCCTGCCCCCGCAGGACGAAAGCGTCTTTTACGGCGATCCCCATGCGCCGGCAGAACCGCCGCCGCAGTATTATTACAACGCTGTACCGCAGCAGCCCGTACCAGCACAGCCGATTCCCCCGATGAACCGCCGTATTTATACAATGGCGGCTGTGATCGCAGCGCTGATCTTCCTGCTCTGCCTGTTCTGCATCGGTGCAGATCTGCTGCAGGGCGCACTCAGCATGGAGGAGCCGGGCGGCAGCAGCAGTGCCTCTTCCGGAAACACCGTGGTGATCAAACAGCAGCCCAAGCCCGATCTTGATCCCGATGACGAGAACGTCACAGAGGATGGGCATTACACCGTTAAGGGCGTAGCAGAGCTGGTCAAGCCCTCCATTGTAGAGGTCTACACCTACAGCAGCAATTCCCGTAAGGAGGGCGACCTCAGCGGCACGGGTTCCGGCATTATCATCTCCGAAGATGGCTATATTGTAACAAATGCGCATGTGGTCGAGGGCAAAGCCTTCACTGTCATGCTGGACGACGAAACCGAGTATGACGCCGTGCTCATCGGCAGCGATACCAAGACGGATCTGGCAGTGCTGAAGATCGACGCTGCGGATCTTCCTGCAGCAATGCTCGGTGATTCCGACGAAGCCTATGTCGGTGAAAGCGTGGTTGCCATCGGCAATCCTGCCGGCTTGTCCAATACCGTAACACAGGGCATTGTATCCGCCATCAACCGTCAGGTGCGTGCGGACAGCAACGCCTTCTCCATGGACTGCATCCAGACGGATGCCGCCATCAGCCCCGGCAATTCTGGCGGTGCGCTGGTCAATATGTATGGGCAGGTCATCGGCATCACTTCTTCGAAGTATGCGACCAGCTACATTTCCGGCACGGCATATGAGGGTCTGGGTTTTGCCATCACCATCAATCAGGCGCTCCCGATCGTGGAGGAACTGATTTCCCAGGGCTATGTATCCGGCAGATTCCGCATCGGCATCACCTTCCTGGAAGCCAACACGGAATATGCAAAGTATTATTACGAATCCGAATTTGAAACCTCCATGCCCGAGGAAGTATCCGGCGGCATCTGGGTATCCGAGGTCAGTGAGGACTGCGACATCGCCAACACCGACCTGCAGGCAAACGACTTCATCCTGACCATGAATGGTACAACGGTCAGCAGCTATGACAGCGTGCGTGAAGTCCTCGACGGTTTCGAGGGCGGCGATACGGTCACAGCCGGCTGTGCAAGAGTCGAGGAGGATGGTTCCATCACCTACTTCGACATCGAATTCATGCTCGAAGAGGACACCTCCGGAAATTATTGAGTAAACAGCAACAAAAGCGCTCCCGCAGATGCGGGAGCGCTTCGCTTTGTTCTTATAGCCTATCACAGCTGTTATTCATAGATCTGCTTTTCCTTTTCCAGCTTCTTGATTTTCTGCCAGATGCGCAAGCTCCCGTACAGGAGGAGCAGCGCCACCGAAAGACAAATACAGCCTGACCAGAAATTCGCCGGACTGATCACAGTATGCAGATTCAGACCGAGATTGATGTTATTGATGCCATTGGCGGCATTCAGCAGAGCAAGCGGCACAAACAGGCAGGCGATCCGTTTGAGGTGTGCGATCTTGCTCTCATAATCGGAGAATAGGTCAAAACTGCCAAGTGTACGGTTCTTCCGCAGATAGACCCATCTGCCCCATGAGCCGACCTGCTCCGCACCGGTTTCCTCCAGAAATTCCAGATAGCTCTGACTTTCGGGATGATTCAGACCATTCTTCAGGAATTCCAGCCGGTAGGTGTATCTCTCCGAATCCGTTTTCTCCAATTCGTAGGTACAGAAGCTGTAGCCCACCATCGACCATCCCTTGTCGGACATTTCGTTCAGCCACTTCTCTTCCTTGTCAAAATCCCATGCCCAGATCCACTTGTGTACTTTCTTTCTCATGTCAGTTCCTCCCCAGAATGCGTTTTCCGTTTTCCAAAAGTTCCTCCAGCCTTGCGATCTCCATCCGCAGGACATCCCGTCCGGTATCCGTGATCACATATTCCTTTTTCCGGCTGTTCTTCTCACCGGGAAGTGCCGTGATCCAGCCCTTTTCCAGCATTGTGTTGATTGCACCGTACAGCGTTCCCGCCGCAAGCTTCACTCTCCCGTGCGACAGTTCCTCTGCATTCTGCATAATGCCGTAGCCGTGCATCGGGTTCATCAGGGACAGCAGGATGTAATAAACCGCCTCGGTCAATGCGCCGTTTCCAAAATTCATGTTCAGCCTCCTTTATCGGATTCCGTTCTATCCGTTTCCGTTATATCGGATCCCGTTATATTTATTATATCGCATTCCGATATACTTGTCAAGTAGTTTTCAGAATTTTTTTGAAAAAATTGAGAAGCACCCCCGCATCTGCGGGAGCGCTTCGCTTTGTTACTACATTCAGGAGAATGGGATCAGCTTTCCATATCAAAAATGCTGTGGTAGAAGTTCGCATAGTCCGTGCGCTGATCTGCAGTAAATGCAATCGCAGAGGACGGATGCAGGTTCATCTTGCCGGTCAGCAGGTACTGGATGTCATAGCCCCACACCAGACCATCTTCCTTCAGTTTCAGAATATGATCCTCGTAGAACTTCAGAATATGCGTAATATTGTACTTCGGGTTCTTCAGGAAGCCCAGCAGCAGTTCCATTGCGCAGTTACCGGCACCTCTGCCCATGCTGCCCACGGTAGCGTCAAGGAAGCTTGCGCCCATGGAGCAGGCTTCGATCGTGTTGGCAAATGCCAGCTGCTGGTTGTTGTGCGCATGCATGCCGATCAGCTTTCCGGCTGCTTCCGCATGCTCCAGATACTGCTTGGTCAGGCGCTGAATCTGCTCCGGGAACAGAGAACCATAGCTGTCCACGAGGTAGATCACGTCCACATTGGACGCACACAGCATCTCCAGTGCAGCATCAATATCCGCTGTGTTTGCCTTGGAAATCGCCATGATATTGCAGGTGGTCTCATAGCCCAGAGAATGACAGTATTCGATCATCTCGATCGCTGCAGGCATAGTGTGGATGTAGGTCGCAATACGCACCATGTCGATCACGCTGTCTTCCTTCGGCAGAAGGTCACGCTGCAGATTGCATCTGCCGACATCCGCCATAACAGCGATCTTCATATCTGTATCATTGTTGCCGACGATCCGGCGCAGGGATTCCTCCTTGCAGAACTTCCAGTCACCGAAATCCTCTTCCTTGAAGATATCCGTGGATGCCAGATAACCGAATTCCATATAGTCCACACCTGCCTTGAGATTGGCAAGATAGAGCTTCTTGACAAAATCATCACTGAAGCGGAAGCTGTTCACCAGTCCTCCGTCACGGATGGTTGCATCAAAGACCTTAATGTCGGGTCTGTATGTCATCAAATTACCTTTACGTTCCATAGGAATGCCTTCTTTCTGAATTTTATCAATTTAAAGCTTTTAAGCTTTTAAGCATTAAAGCGTTTGCTGTAATCTTATTGTATCACGTTTGTTCTGAAAAAGCAAGTGGATCACGAAGATTTTTTCAGATTCGGAGAATTGCACAAAATCCGTTGTTGAAAAAATCGTTTCTGCATCCGGCTGCATAAAAGCCCTGCAAATGCAGGGCTTCTGTGGTCAATCCGGATGCTGCCGGAGCACCGGCTGGAACTGCCTTCCTTCCAGTGCAGCAGCAATGGTTTCTGCTGTGCAGGAAAAATCCGCCACGAGAGAGGTCGGTTTTTTCTGTGCATCATCCTGCCGCAGGGGGACGAAATAGTAGTGTTTGAGATTAGCAAGCATCCCAAGATGCTTGGCACTGCCGGCAAGCGCATCATTTGTTGCGACCGCCAGCACCACGGGTCTGCCGCTGCGCAGGTGGGATTTGACCGCCATGGTAACGGGGCCATCCGTAATACTCAGCGCAAGCTTTGCTGCCGTATTGGACGTGCAGGGCACGACCGCCATGATATCGGTGAGCTGCATGGGACCAATGGGTTCGGCATCCTCTATCGTACAGATGGCTTTTCTGCCGGCGATCTGCTCAAGCCGTTCCCGCTGTGCTTTGGCTTCACCGAAACGGGTCGAGATCTGTGCAGCGTGATAGGACATAATGGGCACAAGCTGTGCGCCGCAGGAAACGAGATACTCCGCCTGTGCAAAGGCATGGTGGAAGGTGCAGAACGAACCCGTCATCGCAAAGCCGATCCGGACATCCTGTAAATCAATCATCAAAAATGCCCCTTTCCTCGAGAATATTCAAGATAGTTCTGGCGATGATCTCGCCGGCGGAAATCGGGGCGGTCTTGCCCGGCAGGGACAATGCCCACACCACACGGCGTCCGCATTTCTGCGCTGCCTCGAGATCCACACCGCCCGGCTTCGACGCTAAGTCGAGTACCAGTGCATCCGGCTGCATCCGCTGCAGGATCTCCGCAGTCACGATCTTTGCCGGAATGGTATTGCAGATCACATCAAACTGCGCCGCATGCGCACCGATTCCGGAAAGGGGCAGCACATCGCATCCGAGCATCTCCGCACGGGCACGCTCCGCCACATCCCTCGAAGCCACTGCGACCTTTGCGCCCAGCGCACGCAGTGTCGCCGCAAGTCGGCTGCCGATCCTGCCGAAGCCGAGGAGCAGCACACGGCTGCCATACACCGTAAATGCCAGTTCCTCGAGCAGGATTTGCAAAGCGCCCTCAGCGGTCGGCACCGCATTGAGCATTGCCAGCTCCTCCCGTGCTAAGTAATCCACCATCGGCACACCTGCCTCACGGAACACCGGCTCTGCCTTGCCGAATCTGCCGCCGAGGACGATTCCGCCGGGCTTGAGGGCTGCGAGCAGTCCTTTGAGGGAAAGGTTCTGCCGTCCGAACGGGGCATGCACAAACACGCCGTCCTCGGACACGGGCAGGGGCAGCACTAGGACATCGCACATGGGCAGCTCCTCCCCTGCCGATTCGGTGAGCTTCACTTCGTCAAACGGTGCGATCTGCCGGGTAAAGCCTGCGGCATACACCTGAAAATGCGAAGCGAGCGCTCTGGCTGTATATACATAACGCAAATCTCCGCCTGCCACCAGGACAGTTTTTCTGCTGTTCATGATCATCGCTCCTTTTTGAGCATTCTGCTCTGTTACAGAATATGCACAAGGGGGATGGTGCGTGACGGAAAAGAACCGCACCCTATGGGTGCGGTTCCTGTTTTCTTTATTCGTCCAGAGTTTTCACAAATTCTGCAATCGTGCCCTCAAAGCCTGCACCCACTGCGGTTGCATACTGCAGGACATAGGATGCATCCACGGCATCAAATGCGCCGTCGCCGTTGACATCGGCTGCCGCTTCCTGTGCTGTGGTCAGACCGCTGTCCTTTGTTGCACCAAATGCCGTGGCAGCAACAAGGATCTGCGAAGCGTCCACAGCATCGGCTGTACCGTTGCCGTCCAGATCACCGAGGTCATATTCCGTTTCGGTATTCCCATCCACAATGGTGACGGTGAAAATATCCTGATCAATCACCCATGTATCCAGCACGCTGTTGTAGACCGTGAATCCAATCTTCACTTCGCATTCTCCGGCAGCGGTACTGTCAAATCCGTCAACAGTAAATCGTGCTTCTTCATTCTCAAAACGTCCCGTGAGACCGCCGTCCATATAGTCCGCAACGGCAATTCCGGTATGAATCGGGATCCGTTCTCCAAAATACAGCTCCCATGTATTGACCGTCAGACCGGTCAGGTCCAGCTCCTCTCCTACGTTGTAGGTGAGCTTGTCCGGCAGTGTCACGATTTCTACTTCTACATAGAATTCTGCGTCAGAGATATCGGGATCCGTGGGCTCCGGTGTAGGTTCCGGCGTGGGTTCCGGGGTAGGCTCGATCGGTTCTGCATCCTCCGGATAACGTGTGATATGATTCTCGAAAGTGCTTTCCATCTCTGCAAATGTGATCTCGCGTCCCCAGTAGATCATGCTGTTGATATTGCCCTCTGCGGCAATGAAGCTGTTCTCCTTCAGTTCCAGAATGATCACGGAATGGCTGCTGTAGCGGACAATGTCGCCCACACGGAAGGTGGACGGATCGAAGGTCTCGGTCATTCTTGCCGGAAGTGTGCCGAATGCGGCATCACTGAGCAAAAACGCAAATCCAGCACATCCATAGCCGCCGGAATAAATGCCGCCGTTCCATGCATAAAAATCGTCGTTCGTCCATTCCATGCCGCTCGGATATTTGTCCTGCAGGGCAATCATGGCATCGTAGACGGACTCTGCATCATAAGACGCATTCGCCTTCGGCAGCGCCTGTGTTACAGCGGTCTGCAGCGCTTCGGTCGGGTCTGTTTGTTTTGCGGAAACCGTCGGCACGGACAGGGTCACTGCCATCGCCGCCGCAAGGATCGCAGAAAGAATTCTGTGTTTCATTGGGATTCTCCTCTCATTGTTACAATGTTCCGATCAGTTTTACAATAAATTTCATAATCAGCAGCGAATCGTTTCCGTCCACTTCTCCGTTGCCGTCCACATCCGCATTTGCATCTCCCTGTTCTTCCAGAGAACCGCCGCCCAGCAGGTAACGATTGATCGCAATGATGTCCAGCACATCCACCTCGCCGTCTTCATTGGCGTCACCGGGCGTACCGGTCGGCGCATCCACGATATTCAGGAGCATGTTCGTTGCCATGCGCATCCAGCCCAAATGCGGGATCT
Organism: Oscillospiraceae bacterium; assembly: GCA_045544635.1. Classification (GTDB taxonomy): domain Bacteria; phylum Bacillota; class Clostridia; order Oscillospirales; family Ruminococcaceae; genus UBA3855. The sequence goes on along the minus strand of JAZPZJ010000051.1, from coordinate 56,053 downwards.
CGCACTCGTAGGCAAGCTCCACCGAACAGGGACCCGCGGTTTCACTGGAAAATCCGGTAATCTCCAGATCCTCCGTCGGCACATCAAAACTGTAGTACTCGGAGCTGCCGTCCGCATAGCTGATGATATAGCAGACGGATGCGTTGATATCCGAAAGGTCAAGCGCCTCGCCGACGTAGTAAGTCTCCTTTTCCGGCGGTACGAATTCCAGCCAGCACTGCACATCTTCCACTGCATCCGGATCCTCTGTCGGTGTGGTGGTGCCTTCCTCCGGATAGCGGGTGATATGTTCCTCAAAGCCATCCGCTGCACTGTCATAGCTGACTTTGCGTCCCCAGAGAATGGAGGAATTGAAATTGCCCTCTGCGATGATGAAATAATCCTCATGCACCTCCAGCACAATGTAGGAATGTCCATAGTTACGCAGGATATCGCCCACACGGACGGATGCAGGATCGAATGTCGTTGTCAGTCTCGCAGGAAGCGTGCCGAATGCCGCATCACTCAGGAGAAAGGCAAAACCCACGCAGCCAAAACCACCGGAATAAATACCGCCGTTCCATGCGTAGAAATTGTCATTCGTCCACTCCATGCCGTCCGGATATTCCTCCTGCAAAGCGATCATGGCATTGTAGACGGATGCTTCGTCAAGCGTCTCGGCAGCCTGTGCACGCAGGGAAGCCGCCACAGAACGATCCTCCACACCTGTATCCACTGCAGGAACAGCAATTGCAAATGCCAGTGCCGTGGCAAAGCATGCAGAAAATATACGATGTTTCATAGTGAAACCTCCCTATTTCATAGATTAATTCCATTATATACCCATTTTTTACAATTGTCCATTGGCAAATATACCAAAAAAGGCAGGCACTTTTCTATCTCCTGCAGCCGTGGAAACCGCTGTATTCTGAAATTTATGTGACAGCCGCAAAAAGCCCTTGCAAGTTTCCGCAAAAAGTGCTATACTTAAAGACAGGGCGCACATGCGCATGGAAAACACAGAAAGGTAAGTGCAGATTTATGACAAAGATTACGATTTTCTCCGGCTTTCTTGGTGCCGGTAAAACAACACTCATCAAAAAGCTCATCGCAGAGGGATATGTCGATGAAAAGCTCGTCCTGATCGAAAATGAATTCGGTCAGATCGGGATCGACGGCGGTTTCCTGCAGGATGCCGGTGTGGAGATCACGGAAATGAATTCCGGCTGCATCTGCTGCAGTCTGGTGGGTGACTTCGGCAAGGCACTCGAAAAGGTACTCGAGGACTACCATCCCGACCGCATCCTGATCGAACCGTCCGGCGTCGGCAAACTCAGCGACGTTATCAAGGCTGTGGAGGGCATCGGCGCACACGATGTCGTGCTCGACGGCTTCACGACCGTGGTCGATGCAAAGAAGTGCAAAATGTACCAGAAGAATTTCGGCGAATTCTTCGATAACCAGATCACGCACGCAAGCTGCCTGATCCTCAGTCATACACAGAGACTCTCCCAGGACAAGCTCGATGACTGCATTGAACGTCTGCGCAAATGCAATCCGACTGCCCCCATCGTTACCACCGACTGGGACCAGCTTACGGGCGCACAGCTGATGGAGGCAATGACACAGAAGAACACCCTCGATCACGAGCTGGAGGAACTGATGGAGGAGCAGAAGCACCATCATCATCACCATCACGATCATGACGGCGAATGCTGCTGTGGTCATCATCATCACCATGATCACGACGAGGAGTGCTGCGGTCATCACCATCACCATGACCATGACGAGGAGTGCTGCGGTCACCATCATCACCATGATCACGACGAGGAGTGCTGCGGTCACCACCATCACCATGACGAGGAATGCTACGGTCACCATCATCACCATGACCACGACGAGGAGTGCTGCTGCGGTCACGATCACGAGCACCATCATCATGACCATGATGAACACTGCACCTGCGGCTGCCATGATCACGACCACCACCATGCGGACGATGTATTCGCAAGCTGGGGTGTAGAAACAGCGCAGGCATACACTTCCGAAGAAATCCGCAATGCGCTGGAAGCGCTGATGGATGCGGATACCTACGGCATGGTGCTGCGTGCAAAGGGCATCGTTGCAGGCGAAGACGGCAAGTGGATCCATTTTGATTATGTACCCGGCACACCGGATGTGCGCTTCGGCTGCGCAGCAACCACGGGCAGACTTTGTGTCATCGGCGCAGGCATTCATGAGGATGCCATTGCAGCGCTGTTCCACGCAGAATAAGAAAGGGGGCATATCGCAATGCCGATGAATCAGATGGAAGATGTTCCGGTATATCTCTTTGTCGGATTTCTGGAATCCGGCAAAACAAAGTTCATCCAGGAAACACTCGAAGATGAGCGTTTCAACAACGGCGAAAAAACGCTGCTCCTGCTCTGTGAAGAGGGTGAAGAGGAATACGATCTCTCCAGATGTCCGGGGAATCATGTGCAGCTGCATGTGATCGAGGAGAAGGAAGATTTCAATGAGGAAAACCTGAAAAAGATCCTGAAGGACAGCGGTGCGACCCGTGTGGTACTCGAATACAACGGTATGTGGACGATCCAGGATCTGTTCGGGAATATGCCCGTGGATTGGGCGGTTTATCAGGCAATGTGCTTCATTGATTCGAACACCTTCCTGAACTACAATGCCAACATGCGTGGACTTGTGGTGGATAAGGTAAATGTATCGGAGCTGGTGGTCTTCAACCGCTTCCAGCCCGGTGTGATGGATGAGGTGGAATTCCACAAGATCATCCGTGGCATCAGCCGCCGCACACAGATCGCCTACGAAACGGTGGACGGCGAGGTCGCATATGACGATATCGAGGATCCGCTGCCCTTTGATGTGGAAGCACCCGAGATCAACCTCAAGGACGAGGATTTTGCGCTCTGGTACCGTGACATCATGGAAGAGCCGGAGAAGTACCACGGCAAGATCATGAGCTTCCGTGCCGTCGTTGCACACGACCCGAATTTCCCGAAGAATACCATTGCAGCAGGCAGACATGTCATGACCTGCTGCGTGGACGATATCCAGTACTGCTGGCTGGCAGCAGAATGGAACAAGGCGGACACGCTCCAGACCCGTCAGTGGGTGAACATCAAGGGCAAGATCTCCGTCCAGCGCCACAAGCTCTATCGTGGCAAGGGACCCGTCCTGCAGGTGCAGGAAGTCATCCTCACAGACGCCCCGGCACAGGAAGTGGCAACGTTCTATTAAGCGCAGACAACAAAAAGGACGATACCGACTGGGTATCATCCTTTCTGATTTCAGTTCAGCCCAAAACTGATGGAAAGTGCATTATCCACACGATGCATCGCTGCATGATCAAGCGCTCCCATCTTATCCTTGAGTCGTTTTTTATCAATCGTACGGATCTGTTCGAGCAGAACGATGCTGTCCTTCTGCAGTCCGCAGGATGCCGCCTCAAGCGAGATATGCGTGGGCAGCTTGGCTTTATCCAGCCGGCTGGTAATCGCAGCAGCAATCACGGTCGGGCTGTGACGATTGCCCACATCATTCTGCACGATAAGTACCGGACGGATGCCTCCCTGCTCGGAACCGACAACGGGACTCAGATCCGCATAATAAATTTCGCCTCGTTTCACTGACATACGAACACTCCTTTGCTTCTCGGCTGTTTGAATTCCTGGCTTTAGTATGACCTGCGCACTCCGGTTTAAACCGTTTACGCAACGTTTTTTTCTTCCAATTTCATCCTATGCCGTATGGTACGGAATGTGCATGGACAGCTTGCAGCATCTGTCCCCTCTCTCAATACCGGAAAGGGGACGCTCCCTTGCTGAAATTCCGGATGTACCATGCCGAATCCCTCGTTTACAGCTTGACAAACCGCTCAAAATATGCTATACTTAACTTTAGTCGATTGGGGTATAGCCAAGCGGTAAGGCAACGGACTTTGACTCCGTCATTCGCTGGTTCAAATCCAGCTACTCCAACCAGGCGGGGAGCCCCCGCAAGCGATATGCAATCAGAAGCTTCCCTGAAAAGGGAAGCTTCTTCTTTTGCAGAATGCCCCGGAACGCCCTATTCCTCTGCCAGATCTGCATTCATATAATCAAAATAGAAGCGCAGGTTCTTTCGAATGCGCTCCTTTGCCCTTCTCATGGTGCGGGACACAGTGGACTTGTTCACACAGAGCTGTCGGGCGATCTCCTGTGTGCTCAGTTTGTCGAAATAATACATCTGCAGCATCTCACGCTGCCGCTGCGTCACATCCTGCTCGATCGAATCGTGCAGCACCTGTACGGCGATCATCATGCGCTGTCCGTTTGTCCGGCAGCCGCCCATCATCTCCAGCACAAAGCTGCGGTTGAACTCCAGCGCACGATCCGTCACCTTCGTCAGCATGCGCATGCACCCCTCTCATCCGCAGCATGATGCTCCCGCATCTCCCGGATGGCATGCAGCAGCTCCGTCCGCTCTGCCAGCAGCAAACTGCGCCGCAAAAGCAGAGAATCCCGTTCCTCATTCCCGAGCGTTTCGTCCTCCCGAAGCTGTGTATCCAGCAGATGAATCCGCTCCAGAAGCCGTTCCCTGCACCGCTCATATTCTGCAATCATTTTCTGCATATCATCGCCTCCCCAATAATTGAAACGTATGTTCTTGTTATGAGTGGAAAATAGAACATCGTCCCTGCCCACATCGTCAGGAACAAATGTTCTATTTTTATTCTACCACAAAATTTCCCGTTTGTCAAGGGGGTCATTAAAAATGAAACATGATACACATCCGATGCCGCTGACGGCATATCTGACCGAATATCAGCAGCAAAACACCATCCGTGCACATATGCCCGGGCACAAGGGCTATGCGCCTGCAAATTTCTCTATGCCTGCAGATCTCTATGCATGGGACATCACCGAGATCAGCGGTGCGGACAGTCTTTTTGAAGCGGACGGCATTCTGCTCCGATCGGAACAGCGCACCGCCGCTGTCTACGGGGACGGTGCCTGCTGCTGGAGCGCCGGCGGCTCTACTCTTTGCATGCAGGCAATGCTTGCACAAATGCGTGCACAGGGACGGACAGTCATTGCCGCCAGAACCGTGCACCGTGCCTTTCTCAACGCCTGCATTCTGCTGGGATTATCCGTTCGCTGGGTGTTCCCAAGAAGCGGCGGCGTGATCTCCGGCGAATACGCCCCCGAGGATTTTGCAGCTGCACTCCGTACCGCACAGGATGCCGGCGAACGCCCCTGCGTTTACGTCACCTCGCCCGATTATCTGGGAAATCTGCAGGATATTGCCGCACTTTCGGCGGTCTGCCGCCGCTTTGATGCGCCCCTCCTTGTGGACAATGCTCACGGCGCACATCTGGCGTTCCTCACGGAAAACCGCCACCCAATGGCGCTCGGTGCGGATTATTGCTGCGATTCGGCGCATAAGATGCTCCCGGCGCTCACGGGCGCTGCCATCCTGCACTGCCGCAATGCGGCAGAGGCTACCGATCTCAAGCGCTGCATGCAGCTCTTCGGGTCAACAAGTCCCTCCTACCTGATCCTGCAGTCACTGGAAAGCTGCACGGCGTTTCTGGAGACGGAGGGCAGAGCGGAGATCCGCCGCTGTGAAGCACAGGCTGCATCGCTCCGGCAGGCGCTTGCGTCACAGTACCGCTTTGTCGGAGAGGAACCGCTGCACCTGACCATCGCAGCGGACGGACATGAACTTGCGGCGCAGCTGCGTGCACACGGGGTGGAATGCGAATATGAGGACGCAAGCCATCTGGTGCTGCTGCTCTCTCCCGCCATGACGAATGCGGATTTTGAGCGGCTGAAAAGCGCACTTGCCGCCTGCAGACCGCTGCCGCCCCGTCCCGTACCGTCCCTGCCGCAGCCGATGGAAGCAGCGTGCGATCTGCGCACCGCAGCGCTTTCTGCATGGGAAATGGTACCGCTTTCCGCAGCGGAGGGACGCATCTGCGGACCTGTGCAGGTACCCTGTCCCCCTGCCGTTCCCATCGCCGTCAGCGGCGAACGCCTGACGAAACCGTGGCTTGCGCTGATGGCGTATTACGGATTGCAGGAAATCGCAGTGATGCAGGAGAAAAATTCGTCGGAACATATGAAAAATAGCTAAAAATGCACTGTGATTTTTATGGATATTTTCAATAGACTTTCAGATTTTAGTATGGTATAATGATTATAAGGTTTGGTGGATCTTCTGCCAAATGCTGTAGTTTCGGCGGCAGTTTTGCTGCTGCGGAGTCACAAATTAATTTTCAAAGGAGAAGATTATTATGAAGATGAAGAATATGATCGCTGTTATGGCTGCTACTGCTGTTGCAGCTACAGGTTTCGCTGCTATGAGCCTCTCTGCTTCTGCAGGCGAGGAACTCGCTCAGGCTTATCTGGTTGGCAGCTTCGGTACAGAAGGCAACTGGAATATTGGCGAAAATGCAGGCGTAAGCGTAGCCAGCGTTGACGGCGATGCACAGTACGAGTGCACATGGGAAGTTGCTCAGGCTACATCCACTGGCGCTAACGGCTTCTTCCTCACTGTTGTTATCACTCCCACAGTTGCTGATAACTTCACTGTTGATACTTATCCGGATCTGAACGTAACTCTGGACGAGGTTTGGGTTGACGGCACACAGCTCACAGGCTATGATGCAAGCGCAGCAGTTGACATGGCTTATTATGAGAAGGATCCTGGCGTAACCAGAATCTATCTCCGTGGCGACTGGGCTGGCAACAGCACTCAGATCATCGGTAACGATGTAACAATCGAGTCCGATATCAAGGTTCTGTTCACCGTTTCCGGTCTGGGCGTTGAGGGTACCTCCAACGTAACAACTGAAGAGCCGACACCCGCTCCGACAGATGCTCCCACAGATGCTCCCACAGATGCACCTGCTGGCGAGACCACTGCTGCTCCCGGCACAACCGCAGCTGGCACAACTGCTGCAGGCAGCACAACCACAACAGCTCCGAAGGCTACAACAGGCACAACCACAAACGCAGCTACCGGCGATACCGGTATTGCAGTTGCTCTGGCTGGTCTGACTGTTGCAGGCGCAGTTGCTCTGGTTTCCAAGAAGAGAAAGTAAGATCTGCTGATCAACAAAATAAAAATGCCCTCTGAAATATGGGGGCATTTTTTAACATATGAGGTGATATCATGAAAAAGAGAATTTTACTTGCCCTGCTGGCTGCAATGGCACTTTCCCTGACAGCATGCGGCGGCGAAACCAATTCCGCATCCGAAACCGAAAGCGCCGAAAGCGTTGCAGATACCTCTGCAGCCGAGGAAGTAACCGAAGCTGAGACTGAAGAAGAGGTCATCCCCACCCACGCTGCATTCCCTGAAGCAGATGTGAACGCCGTGACATTCGATGACGGCAATTTTGCATTTGCAACGATCATCTGCGATGATGACGGTTCCGCAAACGGCACTCTCTCCGTAGAGGAGCTTGACGGCAACCCTATGCTCAAGTATACCGACACCGTGACCACTGCGGAGACAGTCCAGGAAATGGTACAGAAGGTCAGCATTAATGTCAGCCAGCTGCTCGCTCCGGAACAGCTTGCGCTGGTCAACAGCATTGAATTCGATGTGTATGCCGCAGCAGAAGCCGACATCTTCGTGAATGATGCCGGCGAAAACGTGAAGGTGCCCGGTTGGGTCGGCGGCGGCGGCGGTACTGTCGCAGCGGACGGCAAGTGGTACTCCTTTGCAGATTTCGCAGCATCCGGTATCAATGAGTACGAGATGGAACGCTCCGACGCCTGCCATGTTGAGTTCAAGTTCCTGCTCGCATCCGCTGGCAAGAATTGGGACGAAACCGTGGAGGATCCCAATTTCCTTATCATGCGCTGGGGCATGCAGAACCTCTCAAGCACCTACATCGACAATATTACCTTCTACGATGCGGACGGCAACTCCATTCCGCTGACCCTGAGTGCCCCCACTGAGGAGGAGCCCACGGAAGAAGGCGCTGAATCTGCAGAAGAAGCAACCGAAGCTGTGGACGAAACATCCGAAACCGAGGGTGAATCCGTCGAAGAAACTGTGGAAACTGACGCTTTGTCTTGATTTCTATTGACACACCTCTGAAAACATGATATAATAAAATTGCTTTGTTGTATTAACACAAAAATATAGGAGGATTATGAAATGAAGAAAGCAGTAGCATTGACAGCAGCTGTGCTGATGTGCACAGGTCTGGTTGGCTGCGGCAACGCCGCAAAGACATATACCGAGTATGTACAGTCCGTTCTGGATTGCTCCTACTACGGCATCACTGACAAGTACATGGAAATGACCGATTCCACACAGGAAGAGGCTGACGCTGTATTCCAGGATGAGATTGATTACTTCGCACAGGTGATCTGCTATTCCTATGGCGTTGAGATGGACTACATCAGCGAAGAGACCATGGACGGTTACACTGCACTGGCAGAGGACGTTGTGAAGAAGGTAAAGTACACTGTAGATCCGGCTGAGATCTCCGGCGATTCCTACCACATCACTGTTCACTGCGAGCCGATTGACTTCTGGGATCTCACAGAAGAAGCAGTAGAATCCTACTACACTGATGAATTCGAGGAAAAGTATCTGGCATTCGAGACTGAGGATGAGCTGGCTGCTCTGGAAGAAGAGTATGCTGTGAACGTTCTGGAGATCCTCTCCGGTTATGTTTCTCAGATCGGTTACAAGGAGCCCGTGAAGAAGATCGTAGAGATCACCGTAGATGATGATGGTCTGTATGGTATCGAGGATCAGGACTGGCTGGATATTGATGATCTGCTGCTGGATCTGGATGTTGTTGAATAACGATTTTCCCAAACTGCCCGATGTAAATCGGGCAGTTTTTTTGTCCCCCGACACGAATGGATAAAAAAAAGCGAGCCCGATTGGACTCGCCCCAAAAAATAATAAGGATGTAGGATTTATGATAGGTTTATTATAGCATGAAACCTCCGAAAAGTCAAGATTTTTGTTTGATTTTCGGAGTTTCAGCCAAAGTTTGTTGAATATTTTGTTTATTCTGCACAATCACTTATCTTCCAGCTTGCGTAGCTCCCGTTCTTCCTTGGTGACACGATTCTTACCGTCACGGAGGATTTCCACCTCGGAACGGTCAATAAAGTACGGCACATCGTCTTCCTTTTCCGGCTTGATGCGCAGCTTGCCTGTGATGAGATTTGCGTCCTCCACACGTCCCCTGCCGTTCGGCGTTTTCACAAACGCACCGATGCGGGGCGTGATCTTCTGCAGTTCTTCATACACCGACTGCTCATGCTTGAGACAGCACATCAGTCTGCCGCAGGTACCCGAGATCTTTGTCGGGTTCAGGGACAAGCCCTGTTCCTTTGCCATTTTGATGGATACGGGCTGAAAATCGCCCAGATAGCCACGGCAGCAGAATTCCCGTCCGCAGACGCCCAGTCCGCCGAACATCTTTGCTTCGTCACGCACACCGATCTGGCGCAGCTCAATGCGCATGCGGAATACAGCCGCCAGATCCTTGACCAGTTCACGGAAGTCCACACGGGATTCTGCCGTAAAATAGAACAAAAGCTTGCTGTTGTCAAAGGTGCAGGTCACATCCACCAGCTTCATCTTCAGACCCCGTGCCTCAATCTTCTGTTCGCAGATCGCAAACGCCTTCTTTTCCTTCTGGCGGTTCTGCTCCTGGCAGCGGTAGTCTTCCTTCGTCATCATGCGGATCACAGGCTTGAGCGGTGCCACAACGCTGTCATCCTCCACCTTGCGGTTGGCGATGGCAACCGTTCCGCATTCAAGACCCTTAGCCGTTTCCACGACAACCTGTGTTCCCATCGGGAGCTGGAGGTTATTCGGGGAAAAATAATAAACCTTTCCGGAGTTCTGAAAACGCACTCCTACAATTTCAATCATGGTAGTATCCTTTCTTTATCCGACGCTCAGCAGTGAGCCAAGTGCCGCCAGCGCAAGGCGTGGGCTGACATTTGCCTGCAAAGCATCATAGGTTTCCTGTATCGCACGGTGCATCCGTTCCGCACGGTTTGCCGTCACACGCTGTGACAATGCTGCCGCACTGCTGCGGTCGCATCCCGTCAGATGCGCATCGCTGTATTTGAGAACGAGTGCATCCCGAAGCTGCAGATCGAGCAGTCTGACAAATTCCGCCGCCGTCTGCCTGTCCTTTTCGTAAATCGCCAGAATCCGCAGCACATCATAGCTTTTCCGTCCGGCGATCGCCTGTGTCAGTGCCGCAATATGCCCCGTCATTTCCTGCATCTGCTCGGATTCGAGCCATGCAAGGCACCTGCCGATATTGCCGCCGCAGGTTTCCAGCGCACGCTCGGCATCCTCCAGGCTGCACTGCGCTTCCAGAAGCGCCTGACGGCATTCCTGTGCTGTACAAGGACAAACTGCCAACGGCATCATTCTCGAGAGCATGGTCTCCAGGAACACATTCCGGTGCGTTGCCGTGAAGAGCAGCAGCACATGGGGCGGCGGCTCCTCCGTAAGCTTGAGCAGCGTATTCTGCGCACGGATGTCCATATTGTCGCAATCCGCAAAGATGTAGACCTTGCGTGCGCCGTCATTGGGCGCAACAATCGCATCACGGCAGATGCTGCGAACCGTTTCCACCGAAAATCCCTGTTTTTTGCCGCTGTGCTCGACCCAGATGATGTCGGGGTGCACCTCATGCAGTGCTTTGTAGCAGCTCGGGCACACACCGCAAGGCTGTTCCTGTCCCGTACAGAGGGCGGTCATGGCAAAATAGCGGGCAAGCGTCTTTTTTCCCAACCCCTTTTCGCCGTGGATCAGGCAGGCATGGGGAATGCGATCCTGCCGCACCATGGTGCGGATCAGGTGAAGCGCAGCGTCATTTCCGTAAATCTGCGGCATCATAATTTCTCAAATCGTTCCACGTCCGTCACAAAGACCGTCGCACCGCCGACCTCAACCTCCACAGGGAAGGATACCCCGGAATCGAAGGGCACATTCGCCGGAACGAACTGCTTGCGCTTATGACTTTTCTGACGGATGATCTCAATGACCTCTTCCACACGATGGTTATCCACGCATGTCAGGAAGGTCGTATTTCCTGCGCTGAGGAAGCTTCCGGTGGAAGCAAGTTTTGTTGCAAAAAAACCGGCTTTCATCAAAGCCTTTGAAACGGCCTGGCTGTCATCGCCGTTCACGATCGCAAATACTAGTTTCATGTCTGATAACCCCTTTCAGGCTGCATATATTTTATTATAGCATACTTTCCGCAAAAAAGCAAATACTTTTCTATGGAATTTCGCAATTGCGTGCCCTGCACGCTGCGCAATCCCCTCACCTCTTGACTTTTTCGCAAAATTATGCTATCTTATAAATAGAATTTGATAGTTTTCTGTCAATCACAACACAACGAAAGGACGTGCTGTTATGGAATTATGTTCCGGACAATATCGTTATCTGCTCTCCATCTACCGCCTGCAGCAGGAACACCGCCGGATCCGCTGTGTGGATATTGCCGGCGATCTTGGCGTAACACGTCCCAGCGTCAGCAAAATGATGAAATGCATGGTGCGCATGGAACTGGTCGAACCGGATTATTGCGAATCCGTCCGTCTCACCCCTGCCGGCATGGCACTCGCTGAGAAGATCAACAGCAACTATGACATGATCTATGCTTTTTTCCGCCGGATGCTGCGGCTTTCTCCGCCGGAAGCCAAGGAACAGGCATTCCAGTTCCTTTCCACGTTTCCGCCGGCTACCGTGCACCAGCTCTCCGACCTGATGCAGCGGAGCATTGAAGCGGCGCAGATCAAAAACAAAAAAGCGTGACATAGAACCGCATCCGCCTGCATATGCTGTAATGGACAGGGGCGGCGCACAGTTTCAACATTTCGTACAAATTCTTCTGACATCAGCGGATATGCTTCGATCAAAAAACCAATTTTTTCAAAAACAGACTGGAAGCACTTGACAAAATGCGACAAAAAAAGTATAATATTAGAGGTTAGTATCCACTAACCTCTTTTCAAAAGCGGTAGTTAGTTCACGCTAATTCCATGAAATCATTCAGAAAGCGTAAATGGTGGTATCTATGACTTTGAAAGAAGCAGTGGAAGGCAAGGAATACATCATCCGTGAAATCAGAACGGACGATGAAGAGCTGAACGCATTCCTGTTTTCGCTCGGCTGTTACAGCGGAGAAGCGATTACGGTGGTATCTCGTCGGAAAAGAAACTGCGTGGTTTCCATCAAGGACAGCAGATACAATATCGACGATCAGCTTGCCGAAGCAATTATTGTCTGATTCCATATGTAAAAACAATCAGTTATTGCTAGTTGATTGTTTTTATTTGCAAGGCAGTTAGCCGCCGCTTACACAAGAAACTTTATTCCAAATGGATTGCAATAAAGTAAAATGAACAGGAGGAACCCCAATGAGAATTGCATTAACCGGCAACCCCAACTCCGGTAAAACTACGATGTTCAACGCTCTGACCGGCCGCAACGAAAGAGTCGGCAACTGGGCGGGTGTCACCGTAGACAAGAAAGAACACGCCATCAAAAAGGCGTACTACACAGGAGAAGGCCAGCTGATCGCTGTTGACCTTCCCGGCGCCTACTCCATGTCCCCCTTCACCAGTGAGGAAAGCATTACCAGCTCCTATGTGAAGAAGGAAAATCCCGATGTTATCATCAACATCGTGGATGCGACCAATCTCAGCCGCAGTCTGTTCTTCACCACACAGCTGCTGGAACTGGGTATTCCGGTCGTTGTGGCACTGAACAAGAGCGACATCAACCAGAAGAAGGAAACCAACATTGATGCACAGAAGCTTTCTGAAAAGCTTGGATGCCCCGTTGTGAACACCATCTCCACTTCTGCAGACGGTCTGAAGGCAGTGATCGCAGCAGCGGTTGCGCAGGCAAACACCGTGCAGAAAGCGCCTTACGATCAGGGTAATATTGACCTCACCGACAAGAGCGCAGTTGAGGCGGCTGACCGCAAGCGTTTTGATTTTGTCAACGCTATCGTAAAGGAAGTTGAAACCAGAAAGGTGCTGACCAAGGATAAGAATATCGGTGATAAGATCGACGCTGTTGTCACAAATCCGTTCCTCGGTCTGGTCATTTTTGCCGGTGTCATGTTCCTCGTATTCCAGATTTCGCAGGCATGGGTCGGCCCCTTCCTTGCAGATACACTCGTAGGCTGGCTGGAAACATTCCAGGGCTGGGTCGGTGAACAGGTTTCCGGTGCAGCTGACATCTGGCAGGCACTGCTTGTTGACGGCGTGATCGGCGGCGTGATCGCAGTAATCGGCTTCCTGCCGCTCGTTATGGTCATGTATTTCCTGATCGCCCTGCTTGAGGACTGCGGTTACATGGCACGAGCAACGGTCGTACTTGACCCGATCTTCAAAAAGGTCGGTCTTTCCGGCAAGTCCGTTATCCCCTTCGTCATCGGTACCGGATGCGCGATTCCCGGTGTTATGGCGTGCCGTACCATCCGTAACGAAAGAGAGCGCAGAGCAACTGCAATGTTGGCACCCTTCATGCCCTGCGGCGCAAAGCTCCCCGTCATTGCACTGTTCTCCGGCGCATTCTTTGCAGACGCATCCTGGGTTGGTACATTGATGTACTTTGTCGGCATTTTCCTGATTCTTGTCTGCGCACTGCTGGTCAACAAGATCGCAGGTCACAAGAACAGAAAGTCCTTCTTCATCATCGAACTTCCGGAGTACAAGATCCCGAGTCTCGGCGGCGCATGCATGTCCATGCTGAACCGTGGCTGGGCATACATCGTAAAGGCAGGTACTGTGATCCTGCTCTGCAATACCATTGTGCAGATCATGCAGACCTTCAACTGGAGCTTTGAGGTCGTTCCGGAAGGCGCAGAGGATACCTCTATTCTTGCAACCATTGCAGCTCCCATTGCATTGGTTCTCATCCCGATCGTCGGCATCAAGGCCTGGCAGCTTGCTGCTGCTGCAGTCACCGGCTTCATCGCAAAGGAAAACGTCGTTGGTACACTGGCAGTATGCTATGCGATCTCCAACCTGATCGACACCGAAGAGCTGGCACTGATGGAAGGTGCAGGCGAAGGCGTTGCAGCGGTATTCGGCATCACAAAGGTTGCTGCGCTGGCATATCTGATGTTCAACCTCTTCACACCGCCCTGCTTTGCAGCAATGGGTGCGATGAATTCCGAGATCAAGAGCAAGAAGTGGCTCTTTGGCGGCATTGCGCTCCAGTTCGCTGTCGGCTACACCATTGGCTTCCTCGTATATCAGTTCGGTACACTGTTCACTGAGGGCACACTGGGCGCCGGCTTTGTTCCCGGTCTGATCGCCGTGCTGATCATGGCAGCAATCGTTGTTGCGCTGATCCTCCGAACCGACAAGCAGCTCAAGGCTGAGTATGCACTTGGTAAGTAAAGATGGAAGATTTCATTATCATTTCCATTGTTGTGTGCATCATCGGAGCGATTATCTTCTATCTCTATCGTGCAAAGAAACGTGGTGAGACCTGCATCGGCTGCCCCTATGCTAAACAGTGCGGCGGCAAATGCACCGGAAGCTGCGGCGGTAATTCTGCCGACACGCACACGGAATCAACTGATACATAATACGACAGGGGATGCGTACCGATGCGCATCCCCTGCTTTTTAGGAGACTGTTATGGAAAATGTGATCATTATTGCTATTGTGCTCATTGCCGCTGCTTTCGGGATTTATGAGACAATGCGGCATTTCAAAGGACAGGGCGGGTGCTGCGGCGGCAGCAGCTTCAAGCCAAAAAAGAAAAAGCTCCCGAACGTGCTGTATCGGAAAGTATTTCACATAGACGGCATGCACTGCGAGCACTGCAAGCACAGGGTGGAAGAAGTCGTGAACGACATCAAAGGTGCCGCCGGAACAGTGCATCTGAAAAGCGGTGAACTGATCGTCTCCTACGCTGAGGAGATTGATGATGCGCTGATCAAGACTCGTATTGAAAAGGCAGGCTATACCGTCACAGGCATGGAATCCCGCTGAAAGCGGATAACAAAATCCATCAGCTTTGCTGATGGATTTTTTTCAGATGATGCACACGCAGACGCTGCGCCGGCTGTAGGGCTTTAGCACATAAAGAAAAGCTTCCGATTACTCGGAAGCTTTCATACGCATCTGCCCTGTGCGGGCACGCACCTGTCAAGGTGTGACAAAATAGATGACATTCTACATGATACGTTCTGTAATCTCTGCATCCAGAATCAGGTCACGGATTTTGACACCGTCAAGCTTATAATTCATGACATCTTCCAGTGTAATATTGTTCGCAAGAACATCACCATCATAAATCCAGATATCAAAGCTGTTGTTATGACCTTCAATACCGTACTCAACACCATTGTATTCAAATCCAACATTTGCACCGCAGGACAAGTAGAATTTGAACTCGCCCAGTGTTTCAAATTTATGCTCATCAGGATTATAATCGGAGGTTATATATTTTTCTGAATTTGTCATATTCATTTTCTCGCTTTCAATATAGTTTTTAAATTCAGGAAATACGCCATCCCAATAATTAGTAGGAGGTTGCGGATTAGGGTGATTGTTATCCCAGCCAATCTCATGATCATGAGGATTTGAATGATGTGCAGGCTTACCGTGATCCGTATAGTGACGCTCTCGTGTTGCACGACCATCATTTCCATATGACGTATCTACTTCATATTCTCCCTTTTTTGTTTTTATAGTACTTCGCTTTGTTGTATTCGGCTTTCCCAAATACCGTTTAGAATTTTCATCCTTCGGCTGCCACTCACCCCCATAAGCACTCCCGCCGCCTTTGCAGACATACCCTGTTTTTACTATCCTACCATATGCAGACGGTTTTGTCAAGACAGGGTGCGTGTGTTTTACAAATTCCGCAGGTACAATATCATCCTCCATGTGTTTCCATGAACTCAAATCATAATCCACATAGATGATATTTCCCTCCATTTCGGGAAATGGCTCACTGTAGCAGATGACATGCTCCGGCTGAATGCGGCGGAGCAGCTCACGATAACCGTTCATGAACAACTCTTTTTGATCTGCATGATTCCCATGTGCATGGAACATATAGGTGGAAACAGCTACGATCGAGCCTTTATCAATACCGGCAAAACAAAAATCATAGCTTTCCTCTTTTCCCCAGCTGACAGTCGGCACAACTCGAAGTCCACGTTCTGCAAGGTATGCTCCGCACCAGCGGTTACGAAAGGTGTTGTAAAGCTGCAATGCAGGCGGCATTTCCGTGTACATACTGAAATCGGGTGTCAGCACCGCACGATAGGGACGGAGTAAATCCACAAAAGGCTCGGAATTATCCCAGATTTTCTCGAATTTGTAGTCATACAGAAAGAAATGCACCATGCGGTTTCTGTGCTTGCCTTCGTCACGTTTGACTTGGTCGAAGCCGAGTAACCGCAGATTTTGTAATTCCTCATGTGAAAAGTGCGGCTTAGGGATAATGGGAATACCGAATATATCAGCCAGTTTTGAAAACTGATCACGCAGGAACAGCGGATCTGTGCGATATTTGAAATTTTCGAGTGTCATGAAAGTTACCTCCTTTGAACGTGTAAGAAAAGTTCTTCTCATAAAAAGCTCAAAAAAGGCAAAAAGTTGCACGTTTGTGTGCAACTATTTTGAAAGTTTACATCTTGTTAATAATTCTATATATCAAAAACCTCCGATGCTTTCACATCGGAGGTTTGCTGGCAGGGGCGGAAGGAATCGAACCCTCGTCAAAAGTTTTGGAGACTCCTATTCTACCGTTGAACTACGCCCCTATTTTCACTGCCGCATGATCTGCGACTTATATAGTATACCACATTTCCTTCCATTTGTCAAGGGCTTTTTTCAAATTTTCAGAGAATCTGACAACATTGTCGAATTCATACGTCTTTCTCCGTGGAACTGCCCATATTTTCAGCCGTTTGGGAATGTTTTTTGGGCAAAACCGTTGACAAAGCCGTTGGTTTGGTGTTATAATAAATTTGTATGCCGATAAAATCTCATCAGATTTATACATAAGGTATATCGCTTGATGGGAACCGCAGATCGGCAGTGAATATGTTCTTATTTTATTAAAGGAGGAGTTTTTCATGGCAAAGAAACAAGTCGGACGCATGCTTGCCGGTGCACTCAGTGCAGCGTGCCTGTTGTCCGCAGTACCGCTGCAGTCCGTGCAGGCGGTCGAGATCACAGAAGGCGCCGTGATCTACGAAACAGATTTCGAAGACGGCGTTGTTGACAAGTTCACAGGCAGAGGCGGCGTAGAGGTCATGACCGCTGTCACGGATTACGCCAACAGCGGCACATATTCCATGTGCGTCAGCGGCAGAGAAAAGGGCTGGCATGGCCCGCAGATCCTGCTTGATGAGATCTGTCAGCCGAATCAGGAATACATCGTCAGCGCATTTGTCCGTGCAGAATGGTACAACGATGTCAAGCTGAGTCTGGAATATACCGATGCGGACGGCGTCCGTCATTATTCCAACCTCAAATCCGCAGTAAACCAGGGCGATGGCTGGAGCGAATTTTCCGAAGTAAAATTCAGCTTCACCGATGACGTCAGCAAGGTCTATATCTACATCGAGGGCAATGACGCTGCGAAGATCTGGGTGGATGATTTCAAGATCCAGGAAGCACCAACCATCCCGATTCAGGAAGATATCCCCTCCCTGCGCACGGTCTATGCGGACTATTTCAAGATGGGTACTGCCATCATGGCATCGAACCTGTCCTCCCCGTCCTTTATGGATCTGACAGAGAAGCATTTTGCCGACAGTATCACCTTCGGCAATGAACTGAAGCCCGACCATGTGCTGAATCAGGCTGCCTGCCAGGCATACATGGAGGAAAATGACGGCGACGATACCAACCCGCAGATCACACTCGGTGCGGCAAGAAGCCTGCTGAACTACTGCGCAGAGACCGGTACACCGGTGCGTGGTCATACACTGGTATGGCACAGCCAGACACCCGACTGGTTCTTCAAGGAAGGCTATGCGGATGACGGTGAGTGGGTCTCCAAGGAAAAGATGCTCCTGCGTATGGAGAATTACATCAAGAATGTGATGGAAGCACTGGCAACGGAATATCCGGACGTAGAATTCTACGCATGGGACGTTGTGAACGAAGCGTGGCTTGACAGCGGCGTACCCCGTACAGCGGGCGAACAGGGCGCAAACGGCTCGAACAATTCTGCATGGGTGCAGGTATTCGGTGACAATTCCTTCATCAAGTATGCATTTGAATATGCAAGAAAGTATGCACCCGAGGGCTGTAAGCTCTATTACAACGACTTCAACGAATACATGCCGCAGAAGACGGACGCCATCATTGCCATGGCAGAAGAACTGAAGGCAGAGGGTCTGATCGACGGCATTGGTCTGCAGTCCCATCTGGATGTGGGCTTCCCGCAGGTTTCCGTCTATGAAAAGGCTCTGGCAAAGTTTGCAGAAACCGGTCTGGACATTCAGGTAACCGAGCTGGACATCACCACTGCCGACACCTCCGAGGCAGGTCTGGAGACACAGGCACAGATCTACAGTGATATTTTCGATGTACTCGTGAAGTACTCTGATTCCATTTCCGCAGTGGTACTGTGGGGCGTAACCGATGACCAGAGCTGGAGAGCTGCAAAGCTGCCGCTGCTGTTCGATGAACAGTTCCAGGCAAAGGCAGCATACTACTCCATCATTGACGGTGATCTGTACGATCCGGAAGCAACAGAGCCGACAACTGAACCCACAACCGAACCGACCACGGAGCCTTCCGGCGAAGCAGAGCTCGGTGACCCGAACAGCGATGGCGAGGTTGATGTTCTGGATATCATCCTGCTCAACAAATTCCTGCTGGGCGGCGGCGCACTGGATGACGCTGCAAAGCTGAGAGCCGATGTGGACGGCGATGGTGAACCGACGGCAAACGATTCGCTGTGCATCATGAAGTTCATTGTCAAGCTGATCGTAGAATTCCCCAGCGCATAAAAAACAATCCCGAACTCCCGTTTCTGAAAAGAAACGGGAGTTTTTTGATGCAATCATGATGCACCGCCGTGTTATACTGGTGTCAACATTTCCGAAAGGAGCATCACTATGAAACGAATTTTTGCATCTTCCATTGCAGCCCTTCTGCTGACGCTCACCGCATGCGGCAGCCCCCAGACGCCGGATACGTCCGCCCCCTCCGATTCCCGCAGTACCGCCGCAGAACAGCCTCCTGCACCGACCGATGAAAACGGAGATATCGTGATCCGCCTTGCCGTCAACAAATACATGGGCTACGAGGTGGACAAAGCCATCCGGGAATTCAATGAACTGGACAACGGCTACCATATTCAGAAGGTCTTCTATGATCACGAAAGCGTCTACAATTCCGGCAATGCCATCCGGTCTGCGGACATGAAGCTGCAGATGGACATCATGAACGGCGATGTGGTGGATATGGTGGCGGATAATGCATTTGAAGAAGTCAGCCGCTATGAGATCCTGACACAAAAAGGCGCTTTTGCCGATCTCTATCCATTTCTGGACGGCGATACAGGAACCAATCGCAGCGAACTCCATGCCCATGTACTGGAACTGCACGAAACGGACGAGCAGCTCTGTCAGATGCCGATGTATTTCTACATTCAAACCGTGCTGGGACTCACGGAGGATGTCGGAACAAAGGAGAACTGGACATTTGACGAGATGCTCATGCACTGGGAAGCAATGCCGGAGGGTTCTGTGTTCTCGAGCAACAACACGAAGCTCTATGTCTACAATCATCTGATCCGGGGAAATCTCAGTGCATTTGTTGATTATAAAAATGCGACCTGTTCCTTTGATTCGCCGGAATTTGTGGAAATGCTGGAATTCTGCAATTCCTTCGATGTTATCTATGACAAATCCCAACCGGACGGAAGAAATCCCAATTTTGTAAGACTTATGGTGCTGGATTGTTTTAATGGATTTCATTTTTCTGTCGGCAGCGACGAGGGGGAAGAATACACCCTTGTTGGTTACCCGACCAATGAGGGAAACGGTGCATTTCTGAATACGACCTATTCACGCTACGCCATCTGTGCGGACACGCCGCCGGAGGTACAGGAGGGTGCATGGGCATTTATCCGGACGCTGGCGGACGAGGATTTCTGCTGTGATATCTCCAACGCCTACAACAATTTTGTGGGTTTCCCCGTGAACCGCGCCGCATTTGAACGGCTTGCACAGGAGGAACTCAACCGACCGGAGGCGGAACAGTATTCCTACGGCAATATGACACAGGCGGAATACGAACGGCTCTGCGCCTATATTCAGAGCATTGACAGGATAAATGACAATATTGATGATGCTCTGGAAACCATTGTCAATGAGGAAATCGACCTGCTGTTCAAGGGCGAATGCACCGCACAGCAGTGCGCTGATATGATTCAGTCAAGGGCTTCGCTCTATATCAGCGAAAGAAGCTAACGGAGGAAAAAATGATGAAACGTACAAAACTTACCGCTCTTACGCTCACCGCCCTGCTTCTCTGCACCGGATGCGCAGCACAGTCCGTACCGCAGGAATCCGCCCCGACAGTTTCCCAACAGGAGAGCAGCATCACGGAACAGGATCCTGCACCGACCGATGAAAACGGAGATATTCTCATACGAATTGCAACGGATGATTTGGAATGGCTTCCGCCGGAACTGGAAACGGCAATGGACGCCTTCAACGAAATGGACAACGGCTATCATGTCAAGCCCGTGATCTATTCTCACGACACCCTCGGGACGGATGACAGCGGCGGACTGCAGACCTCGGATATGCGGCTGCTGATGGACATTATGAAGGGCGAGAACGTGGATATGGTCATGGATCATTCCTTCTTTGACCTGAGCAATTATGATATATTGTCGGAGAAAGGAGCATTTGTCGATCTGTACACCTTCCTTGACGGCGATACGGGCATTTCCCGATCGGAACTCAATGCCCATGTGCTGGAGATTCATGAGAATGACGGAAAGCTGTATCAGATGCCGCTGTCCTATTGGATTGAAACCATGGTCGGCGATGCAGAATATGTCGGCACAAAGGAAAACTGGACAATGGATGATATGATCCGGCAATGGGAACAGGCACCGGCGGGGACGAATTTCGGCGGCAGCAATACACAATGGCCTGTATACTGGGATCTTGTCCGCAGTAATCTGGGCGCATTTGTGGACTACCAAAACGGCACCTGTTCTTTCGATTCCCCTGAATTTATCCGGCTTCTGGAATTTGTCAATCAGTTTGCGGAAACGAAAAACAAAATAGAACCCGATTACAAAAACAACTTTGTGAACAACTGTACGTTCTATGGCTTAGACCAGTTCCACTTAAATACGGAGGATTCCGATGTTTATGTGGGATACCCCTCAGAGGACGGACAGGGTTCGTTTGTGAATACATTAAGAAAACGCTACAGCATCTGTGCAGCGGCGCATCCGGCAGTACAGGAGGGCGCTTGGGAATTCCTGAGTTATATGCTCGATGCCGATGTGCAGATCGCAAACTGCATTTCCTATGACAGTGAAAACTACCAGGAAAATCCCAATCTTGATGAAGATGGTTTCCCCATCAATCAGATCGCATTTGAACGAATCGCAGAGGGGATGATCGCCCATGCAGGAGAGTCACGGGTTCTGAGCTTTTCCGGCGTTGAGGAGGAGGCCGGTTATCTGACGCAGGAAGAATATGAACGTCTGCTCCGGCTGATGGATTCCCTCCGCCGCATGGATGCACCGATCGACAAGGTGGCTAACACCATCATTGAAAACGAGGTCGAAGCCCTCTTTGCCGGTGAACGCACCGCAGAGGAAGTGGCAAAATCCATTCAGGGACGGATGGAGATCATGATCAGTGAGAAGTCCTGAACACAAACAAGGTTCTGCGGCAATGCCGCAGAACCTTGTTGTTACCCGATCATATTCCGGATCTCCTGCTCCGTCTGTGCCACCTCCCGGCGGAATTCCTCTGCCGAAACACGATAGGCACCATTGCCGAGAATGATGATCTGTTCGAGTCCGTCCGAGGTTGCCACACGCACCCGATGATCCCGGCTGAGCTGATGGGTCACCTTTTCAATGTACATATCCGCTGTCTCCGCTTCCTTGGTATAGACGATGCTCACACCATGTTCCTCGGTGACATGCTCCTTGCCGCCCTTGATCTTGTAAGCGTCAAACACCACGATCAGGCGGCATTTTCTGTAGCCCTGATAGTTGGCAAGGATGTCGATGAGCCGCTGTCTGGCGGATGCAAGGCTGTCCTTTGCGATCGTCTGCAGCTCGTCCCATGCAAAGATGATGTTATAGCCGTCCACCAGCAGGTACTCGGGACCTTTCGGAACGGGGGCGGGCTTACGGGACAGCTTGGGCTTCGGGGGCTGCTTTTCCGTGTGCAGCGCATGGCGTTCCTGCCGCTCGATCTTGCCGTAGGTCTGCTCAAAAATCTGCATCAGCTCGGCATCCTGTGCGGCGCTGCCCGTGTATTTCGCCGTTTCCCGGATATTGACAGGTGCAATCTCCTCCGTTGTTTCGGGATGGAGATAGCTCTCGGTATGCATGTAATTGGGGACTTCATCCCACTTGACCAGAAAGCCTGCGCCATGGGCACAGAACACGGAATCGGGAGAATTGTCCAGATCCGCTTCCGGCTGGTAGCCGATCTTCGCAATGGCCTCCTCCGCATTGGCGCAGGGGGCGTAGCCTGCTGAAGTACAGGAAAGCTTTCCCCTGCCCCTTGTATACTCCATGACGGTGTTGCGGTAGGTCATCATGGCAGCAGCCGGTGCCCGTCCACGAAGAAGGGACATTTCGCCCAGTGTTTCGGGCTGTTCGAAGCTGCCGCTCATCAGCTGCAGATCCGTGATGGCACGTCCCACACACTCGGCAGGAATTTCCAGACGGAAGCTGTACCATGGCTCAAGCAGCACGCTTTCCGCCTGCATCAGACCCTGCCGCACAGCACGGTAGGTCGCCTGCCGGAAGTCGCCGCCCTCAGTGTGCTTTTTGTGCGCACGTCCTGCAACAAGGGAGATCTTCACATCCGTCAGCGGTGCCCCTGTCAGCACGCCGAGATGTGTTTTTTCCTGCAGATGCGTCAGGATCAGGCGCTGCCAGTTGCGGTCAAGCGCATCCTCACGGCAGAGACTTGTGAATTTCAGACCGCTTCCTGCCGGTGCAGGTTCGATCAGGAGGCGCACCTCGGCATAATGCCGCAGCGGCTCGTAATGCCCCATGCCCTCCACCGCAGCGGTGATGGTTTCCTTATACGCAACGCCGCCCGGTGCAAATTCCACCTGCATGTGGAAGCGCTGCGCCAGCACATGCTGGAGCACGGCAAGCTGAATTTCGCCCATGAGCAGGACATGGATCTCCTGCAATCCGCTCTGGTAGGAAACACGGAGCTGGGGATCCTCTTCCCCAAGCTTGCGCAGTGCGGAAAGTGCCGTATGAACGTCAATCTCCGGCGGCAGCACCACGGAATACCGCAGTACCGGCTCGAGCAGCGGACTGCCCGTATCCTCTGCTGCGCCGAGTCCCTGCCCTGCATATGTGTGCAGAAGCCCCGTGACCGCACAGACCGTGCCGGGGTGCACTTCATCCGCTGGCTGGAATTTCGTACCGGAATACAGGCGGATCTGGTTGACCTTCTCCTCCCACGGTTCTCCGTCGGCGGTCATGCCATGCAGGATATCCCGCACACGGAGCACACCGCCCGTAAGCTTCATGTGGGTCAATCGCCTGCCCTGCTCGTCCTCGGTAATCTTGTAGACCTTGGCAGAAAATGCGGGCAGTGCCGGACGTGGCTGCAGGAAACGCTGCAGCAGATCAAGAAATTCTGCAACGCCTTCATTTTTCAGTGCAGCGCCGAACAGGCAGGGAAACACATGGCGCCCTGCGATTGCATCAGCAATGGACGCATCCTGCAATGCGCCCTCTTCAAGCAGCTCCTGCATGAGCACCTCATCACAGACAGCGGCAGCTTCGGCAAAAGTGTCGGAGGCGGTATCCGTGAAATCCACGCAGTTTCCATGCAGACGATCGGTAAGCAGCGCCATCAGTTCCTCACGGCTCTGCAGCGCAAGATCCATTTTATTGATGAAGAGGAATGTCGGCACGCCGCTGTGTTCCAGCAGCTTCCAGAGCGTTTCGGTGTGGCTCTGAATGCCCTCCGAACCGCTGATAACGAGGATGGCGTAATCAAGCACCTGCAGAGTGCGCTCCATCTCAGCGGAAAAGTCCACATGTCCCGGCGTATCCAGCAGCGTCAGCTCTAAGTCGGGCAGGTGCAGGCGTGCCTGCTTGGAGAAGATGGTGATGCCACGGTCACGCTCGAGCGTATGGGTATCAAGAAACGCATCCCCATGATCGACACGTCCCAGACGGCGCAGCTCACCCGCACCGTAGAGCAATGCCTCTGAAAGGGTGGTTTTTCCGGAGTCTACATGGGCAAGGATGCCGAGGGTAATGCGTTTCATGGGAGTTCTCCTTTTCGGTTGATGTATACTTTCTATTATACCATATCCGCAGGGGTTTGGCAACCGTGAATCCTGCTCTTTTTACCGGATTGAACAAATCTTCCGGAAAGATGAATAAAACTCCTTGACAAATGAAGAAAAATCATGTATAATATCTTCATACAATTTTCACGTTTTTTTCATCAGGAGACAGCACGTTGGGAGTTGGCATGTAAGAAAACGATGCTGTCAAAAAAGGTAGAAAGGATGAGATGAATGCAAACGAGAACAAGAAAAAGAATGTTTGCAGCAATGACCGCCGCCGTCATGAGCCTGTCACTTGCCTGTGCACAGGTACACCTGACAAAGGGCGATGCGGGCAACACCGTGCATGCTGCAACCATCAGCGACCTGCCCAGCGATTATCAGTACGCTGCGGACTGGATCTGGCAGAACCGTATCGTAGCGGAAAATTCCACAGGACGCTGGAACACCATTTTCGACCAGATCATTGCCGGAAAGGGCACCATCAACTATGTGGTGAAATGGCAGTCCTACAAGGAGGTCACACTGGAACAGCGTCAGCAGTTCGAAGTGCTGCTTTCCGATTCCATCAACGCATGGACGGACTGGCTTGTCGGCTATGAAAACTGGCCGTATGACCATGTGGATGTCAATGTCGTTGGCTGGGCAGTACTCGACGAGAACTGTATTCTCGACCGCCAGCCGGATGAGATCATCTACACGGACACCAAGTATTACGACAGCCAGTATGATACCTCCAACGGCGTGGAGGAGATCCCGAATCTTGAACCTTATGCGCCCGATGAACTGTCCCGTATGTACCACTTCGAACATCGGCTTGATCCGACCTTCGATGCTTACAACTATCCGGGCGGTCTGGATAAACGCTTTGATATGTACATGTGGGCAACACAGGGCTTCCCGTTCATCGGCGGCTGCGGCGGTGACTGGGGACAGCGTCTTTCCGACACTGCTTACCTCAACATGCTGGGCAGCTCCAATATCCATGTGCTGGTACATGAGATCGGCCATGGCTTCGGTATCACGGATTTCTATGGCGGCGAAGGCGCATCCGACGGTTATCCGCCGGGAGGCTTCCCCGGAAATGGCAGCTCCATCATGATGGCAGGCTCCTCCACCGAGATCACCGATTTCGACGGCTGGCTCCTGCGCTACATGTGGTCACAGCTCAAGGATCAGGAAGGCCGTTTTGACCTTGCAAATGCACAGCCGGAACCGACTCCGGAGCCTACACCCGAACCTACACCTGAGCCCACTCCGGAACCGACACCCGAACCCACTCCGGCACCCTCTACAGAACCCCCGACGGATGCGGATATGGGCATCGGCAGCTTTACGGATACCATCGTTGCCAAAACGGAGGATTCCGTTACATTTGCAGCGAACGGCACCTTCACATTCACAGCCGATCACCACGGCGATGATCCTGCAAAGAATCTGACGCATTACGAAGTCGGCGATGTGGTGGAGATCGAATTCGAATATTTCATTTATACCGGTAAGATCTTCCATGTCACAAACCTGACACTCGTGGAAAATGTCCGTGATATCAAGGGCGACGTCAATGCGGACGGTGCATTATCCGTTCTGGATATTGTAATGACACAGAAGTGGATGCTGCAGGCTGATTCCATCACCAATGCGGCAGCTGCCGACCTGCATGAGGACGGCGTCATCAACGCATTCGACCTTGCGCTGATGAAGCGGATGGTGCTGCAAAACAAGTAATCTGTACACAATTTTCATGCCCCCTCGGATGAGGGGGCATGATTTTCCATATTTCTGCAAGCTTTTTCATTCCGATCCGTACTTATGAAGTGAAGGGAGGTTCTACTATGAACGATATCGATATCATCTGCCTTTACCAGCAGCGTTCTGAACAGGCAATCGCCTTTACCAAAGAACAGTACGGACGGCTCGTTCGTCATATCATCTCACGGATTCTGCAAAGTACACAGGACACGGAGGAATGTGAAAACGACACCTATCTGGCAGTCTGGCACACCATACCGCCGCAGCAGCCGAAGCATTTCAAAGCCTACCTTGCCGTGATCGCACGAAATCTGGCGCTCAAACGCTACGAGTACCTGCATGCGGAAAAGCGCAATCCCGAGGCTGCCGTCTCCTTTGAAGAGCTGGAGGACTGTCTGTCCGACCATTCGGACGGCGGCATCCGCTACACGGATGCGGAACTTCGTGAGACCATCAATGCCTTTCTCAGTACGCTCAAAGCCGAACATCGGAAGATCTTTCTGCTGCGCTACTGGCAGTGCTGCTCCGTTCAGGAGATCATGCAGCACTGCGGCAGCAGCAAAAGCAAGATCGAATCCATCCTGTTCCGCACACGCAGCAAGCTGCGGACATACTTAGAGGAAAGAGGGTACATGGAATGAACAGAAATGAATTAAAGCACATGCTCTCCCAAGTGGACGAGCAATATATTGCAGAGCTTCTGGATGCAGAGGAAACCACCATGGAAGCTGCACCAGTCACACGAACTTCCCGGCGTTTCAAGGGCTGGGCGGCGGCGGCAGCGATTGTCTGCGTGATCGGCGTGGGCGGCGGCTGTCTGGCACTGCGTGGAAGCATGGGCGTTCCGCCGGCTTCAGAAGTGAGCAGCAGTGTGACCGACCATGAAGCATACGACCTGATCTGGGAGGAATTGCCCGAAGAACAATTATGCATTGACTATGCTCAGCCGGAGGGCGGTACTTTTGTTTCCAAGAACTTTCCCGTTCTGCCGTTTGAAACTGCACAGTTCACCATTGCAAATGCCTATTTTCATTGCAATGACAACGGCGATGCGGACTATGTATTTATCGGCATGGACGGAAACCATCAGACCGTTGAACTATGGATCAGTGATTCGGGGCAGCTCTATTCTTCTCATTTTGAGGTAGATCTGCATGCCGATGTTGAACGTGAAAAGCCAGCTATCCATATCTACGACACTACTCCGATTTATGGTGATGTGGAACACAGCGTTCCTATGTATGAGGTATACTATCTGAACAACGGCATCGCCATGAGCATGAAACTGCGCAATGTCACTGCTGCAGAAGCGGAGGCAATGGCGGCGACACTCCTGCTGGAAGAAACATCAGCAAAATCGATCTATGAAGCAACGAGCCTTTACGATCAGTACTTCGTTCGTGACGTTTCCGAAATCACCACGCACCGCAACGAATTTTCGCTGGATATGGGCGGTGAGCATCTGAGCGCAAGCGGCACGGTATTGCCCTATCCGGAATCGCTCTTCACGGACGCTTCCACAAACATCTACTGCACAGCGGACGGCACGCCGGACATTGCGCAGGTCGTGCTGACGGGAGACAATGGCCGCTATGCGGATATCGTCCTGCATGATCACGGCGATTATCTGTCCGTATTCCCGATCCCGGGAGACAGCGCAGGTCTTGAGAGAAACGGCATCCCCTTCTACGGCTTCCGTTCTGCGAAGGAGGATGACTATCGTGAGCTGTATTTTGTCACAGAATACGGTGTCGGCTGCAGCATGCTTTGCAAGGGTGTTCCGGATGCGGAGATCCTCGCACTGGCGGACAGCATAATCCAGCAGCAGATCGATGCTGCGTTTTTGAGCGGGATGCAGGATCCCGCCCCCTCTGAACCCGCTACCACCGAACCGACTTCCGGCGAAGCGGAAACGGATTATTTCGGATGCACGCAGCCCATTGATCCGATGATTGACCTGAGCCAGCAAACATGGCACCGCTTCTACCAGCCCAGTGATGTAAGTCTTCCCTTTTCCGTGGATTCGTTCGAAACACAGGAAATTACGGTATACTGCACCGATGCATCCGCCCCAGCAGCTGCATCCATTCTCCTGCAGACCGCTGACAAGCGCATGCTGCTGATCAAGATGGGGGATCAGGCGCTGATGTTCGGAGAAAGCGGCATCACCGCCGAGGGCGGCACAGAACGAAACGGCGTAACGCTCTATGGATGGCGTTCACCGGTAAATCCGAATTATTTTGACCTGTGCTTTACCATGGGTTCGACCGATTACTGCATCAATGCGGAAGGGCTCAGCGAAGAAGAACTGCTTGCAGTTGCGGACGGTATCATTTCTACCGGATTTACACCTGCGTCACTGCAGGAATCCCTTCCACACTGACGAAAGAAATGCGGTACGTTCCATATCTCCTGTGCTGATGCTGCTTTCGGAGATGAACTAACAGATACCAAAAACGGAGCCTTACGGCTCCGTTTTTCCTTTTATATTCCCATTGATGGTTCTCTGCAGATCTTCGCTCCAAAGCGATCCGCCCAGCGCTCCGTGTAAAATGAATAGTACGAGATGCGCTTGCGGCGGCGGAACTTGCGGCAGCACGGCAGCAGCATCCAGAACATGGACGGCAGCCCGATGACCGGCAGATACAGCGGTCCCAGCACCAACGACTGCAGCGTATGGCCATATTCATGCACCCAGAGCCGCCTGCAGTCCGCATCCTGCTTTGCGATAAACAGAAACATCCCCACTGAAGCGCTCCAGCGCAGATTCCAATAACTGACCACTGCACCGTGATAACGATCCTGTCCGTTTTTCCGACAGCCAAGCCAGAGAATTGCCCCCAGCAGCGTCTGCGGAAAGCCCCATGTCCACTGGCACAAACGATATAGAAATTGCCTCATAAAGCACCTCCGCTGACAGATGGAAAAACGCATGCCCGATCATGGACATGCGTTTTCAAAAATGGAGAGAATCAGAATCCTGCAAGCAGTACAGGTCAGCGGCAGCGCTCATTGCCGCTGTCCGCTCTTGCGGCTTCTACTTATATAACAACGCTGCCGATAAAATATTGGACATGATTTCAATTTTTTGTGATTCTGTCAAAATCAGGCATACTGCATCGCATATTCCTGCAGATTGCCCGTATAGACAACATTCCCCTCTTCTACATCCAGGAAATTTTCGGGCTTGACGATCTTCTCAAAGCGCTGAGCTTCGACGATCTCAAACCGGTCAAGCATATCACGCACGAATTCCGAGCAGTAATAAGAATTTTTCTGACGGTAAGCGATCCCGAACGCCGCCAGCGTCAGACCAATGAAATTATAATAATACTTCTGCTTTTCGCAGTACATCTCCATCAGGCAGGACTGCACCGCCGCATACTGCTCCGCCGTTACCGGCACACTCAGCACAATCACCTCGGTTTTGTCAAAACGCTTGAATGTACCCCAGTGGGGGCTCTCCATCACAAAACCGCCGATGATCGGATTATATGCGTTGAGCCGTCCGAACGAATACATCGTCCGCAGGCTTTTATCCAGACTCAGGGATGCATGATTATAATCCGCTTTGGTGATCATTTTCAGCACACGGGATAATACGGTACCCGTCTGGCTGACCACGATGTAGATCTCATATTCTGTTTTCTGTTCAGGCATCATAGTATCGCCGCCTTTTCTTCAGTGTTCTACATGGCGAACGCAATTTTCACCAATTCCATTATAACACATTTGTCGGAATTTGTCAACTTTCCATAAAAACGCCCATCCGTCAAACGGATGGGCACCGTTTTATTCCTTCGGCATGCTGAACGGGCAGCCGCAGAAGCTCTGACGATAAAGATCATATTCCGCCGAAAGCTGGATGGAGCGCTTGTAGCCCTCCTTTTTCTTGAAATCCGACGGCAGGTACGCAATACCGTACGCTTCCGCCAAAGCAAAGCCGCATTCGTTGATGTAGGGAGCGTCCTTATGCGGACTGACGGTCAGGGTCGTGGCAAAGTAATCCGCACCGATCGCCTTTGCGGTTTTCGCAGCTTCCTCCAGCCGCAGGCGAATACAAAGCCGGCAGCGCTCTCCCCGCTCCGGAAGATCCGCCATTTCCCGTGCAAACGCAAGGAACCGCTCCGGTTCATAGGCACCTTCCAGCAGCGCAATCTCTCCCGGCAGGGGCATTTCCCGCAGCAGCCGCTGCAGCTCCTCGAAGCGATAACGGTATTCTGTTTCGGGCAGAATATTCGGGTTATAGAAAAACAGTGTGATCCGGGCATCCGGCGCCAGACGTTCGAGTACCGCACTGGAGCACGGTGCACAGCATGCGTGCAGCAAAACATGCGGCGGTGTTGCCGCCGCATGCAGGATCTCTTCCATTTCACGCTGGTAATTGCGTTTTTGCATTAGTGCTCAACCTCCGAGTTCCATGCCATGGTTTCTCTCGTTGCATCCATGGTCTCCGCAGGAATCTGCTCTGCACTTGCAAGATAGGTTTTGATGCCGTCAGCAATCGCCTTTGCAGATGCGTCCTGGTTGTTCAGGATCCACTGCGCAAGATTTGCAATATCATGGAATTCCACTTCCAGCAGACAGCATGCCGATGTATTATTGGAGATCTCGTACAGGTCACGCTGTGTCTCATCCTTCAGTCCACGATCCTCAGTCGGTGTCAGGGCAGAAACATTGTTGTAGATCGCTTCCGCAAGCGCACGGCTGCCGGGAACTGCGGTATTGTAGAAACATTCGGTTCCCTCGCCATTGCCGGAAGTACCGCCGGAATTGGAATGCAGTGCCACATAGGCGCCGCACTGCAGCGTATTTCCCTCTACCACCTTGTCCTTCACGCTGTCCTCTTCGCCGCACATGTACACGGTATAACCATCCGCCTCCAGCAGCGCCTTGACACGCTTTGCAAGGTCGATCATCGCAGCGGCTTCCGTCGTGGTATTGTCGCATGCATACAGATTATCATACTGTGTGGAGGGACTGAGATAGACGGCTTTGGAGTTATCCACGGGGGCTGGCTCCGTTGTTGCCTGTGTTTCCGCAACGGACTGTGTATCCACCGGAACAGAATCGTCCTTGCCGCAGGATTTGCTCAGTAATGTGACCGCAAGAATCACCAGCACCAGCACTGCCGCTGCACCAAGCAGACGATCCCATCTGGCACGGGCATACAGATCCACCCAATCAAGTTTTTTTGACATAGCTTTCTCCTTTTCCTTTTCTTTTGTTCACGGATATTTCTCTCTATATTATACAATATTTCCCGCTTTCTGTCAACGGTTTCCGACGTGATTCTGGCAAAATTCCAAAAATCCGTCCTATTCCTCATGCAGCAGACGGTAAACCTCATTCTTCGTCAGTCCCGTATCCTTTGCTGCGAGCTTCGCCGCCGCCGATGCGGACATGCCCTGCGCCAGATAATTCTTTGCGATGGCAAGTGCATCCTGCGCCGTCATTGCCGTTTCCTCCTGCGCTGCACCATCGAGCACAAGCACGAATTCTCCCCGTGGGGCATGCTCTGCATAATACGCCTCCGCTTCCGCAAGGGACATGCGCAATACCTCCTCATGGAGCTTGGTCAGCTCACGGCAGAACGACAGCATCCGTTCGCCGCCGCAGGTATCCTTCAGATCCGTGATCGTACGGCAGAGCTTATGCGGGGCTTCGTAAAGAATCGCCGTGCGGTGCTCATTTTTCAGCTGGGAAAGCATTTCGGCACGGGGCTTTTTGTCCACGGGCAGAAAGCCGTAAAAGGTAAACTGCGCCGTACTGCCGCCGCTGACGGACAGGGCGGTTACCACCGCACTCGGACCGGGCACCGCCTGTACGGGAATACTGCGCTCCCGGCAAATGCGCACCAGCTCCTCGCCGGGGTCGGAGATGCAGGGCATACCTGCGTCAGTCACGATCGCACAGCTCTCCCCTGCTGCAATGCGGTCAGCGATCGTCTGCGCCACAGCATTGCCGCTGTGATCATGATAGCTCACAAGGGGTGTTTTCAGTTCAAAATGCGTCAGGAGCTTACGGGTCACTCGGGTATCCTCGGCGGCGATAAAATCGACCTCCTCCAGGATCCGCAGCTGCCGCAGCGTGATATCCTCCAGATTTCCGATGGGTGTCCCCGTCACATACAAGATTCCGCTCATTGCGCTGCCTCCCGTTCTGCCTGTTCACGATTCGTATATAACGCCGCTGCCGCTTCGGTCAGGGCGCCGTTTTCATACATCACAAAGGGCTTTTCCATCTGCAAAAATGGCTTTGCCCCTTTCTTTCCCTCCAACAGGAAGAGCCACGGCATATCCCCTGCCGTTTTCTGCACAAACTGCAGGCGTTTCGGCTCAAGACCTGCTGCACGCATGGCGCAGATATAATCCGGCATACGCTCGGGGCGTCCGCAGACGCAGAGTCTGCCGCCGAAATTGAGGAGCTTTGCCGCTGCAGCGCACACATCCTCGGGGGAGCAATGCACGCCATGTCTTGCGATTCGCTGCGCCTCCAGACCTGCCTCATAGCCGCTGCCGCAGGGCTGGTAGGGGGGATTGCAGACAACAAGATCCGTCTGTCCGATGGGAGCGTCCTCCCACAGCTCCCGCAGATCTGCAAGCACGGGAATGATCCCCGTCACGCCGCTTGCTTCGATCCCAAGCTTCGTCTGGGCGATCGCCTGCGCCTGAATGTCGAGGGCATGGATCTGCTTCGGGGGACGATGCTTCTGCATCAGGAGCGGAATGATGCCGCAGCCCGTGCCGAATTCGCACACGGTATCCTTCTGCCGGTATCGTGAAAACTGTGTCAGCAGAAACGCATCCGTACCGAAGCGATGCTCCTGCGAGGTATAAACCACGATCCCTCCGCCGATCGGCTCCGCCTTTACCTGTACTTCCATCCGCACCATCCTTTCTTGCAGCCGCCTGAACTGCGGCTTGTTTCATCTGCTCTATTATAGCATGAAAACAGGGAAATTGTCAACCACACAAAACACCTCCGGATCGCTCCGGAGGTGTCAGTATTACAGCATACAATGCCATTATTCAGTCGGCTCAGCCTCTGCAGTCAGAACCATCTTCTTGAGGATTGCAAGGTCGAATGCGTTGATCGCACCATCGCCATTTGCGTCAGCAGGTGCAGCCTGTGTTGCATCCACAGAAACGCCGCCCATCAGATACTTCTGCAGGTAGATCACGTCGATGATGGTAACAGCGCCGTCCTTGTTCACGTCACCTGTTTCCGGATTTTCCACATCGCCAACCGTCAGGTCATAAGTCGGCTCGGGAGTGGGCTCAGGAGTAGGCTCCGGTGTCGGCTCGGGTGTGGGCTCGGGTGTCGGCTCAGGAGTAGGCTCCGGTGTCGGTTCCTGCTGATCATCGTTGATATGTCTTACGCCGGTTGTCTTGCAGTATTCCAGAACTACATCGGAATCACCGGACAGTACGATATCGGGGTCAACCAGCGGTTCAGCGCCATCGAGATAGCCCACACTGTATTCACCAAGTGTTGTAACAGAATCCGGAATTGCAATCTCGGTCATAGAATCGAGTGCTGTCAGCGCAAACTTGTCGATCTCCGTTACAGTATCCGGAATCGTCACACTCTCCAGAGAGATACAGCGGTACAGCATATGGTTGCTGAAGCTTTCCAGACCAACAGGCAGCTGCAGATCGGTCAGACTTGTACAGCCAGCCATGCACCAGATACCGAGTTCAGTCAGTGTATTCTCAAACTTCAGGCTCTTGAGGTTATCGCAGTTATAGAATGCATAGTTGTCAACAAAAGTAACGCTCTGCGGTACGACCATGGAAGTCAGGGAGTCGCACTCATAGAATGCGTAGTTTCTGATCTCCTGTACACCCTCCGGAATCACAACGCCTTCCAGAGAAGAGCACTTTGCAAATGCGTACTTGCCAATGATCTCCAGACCCTCGGGGAGGTTGATCGACGGCAGGCTCTCACAGCCATAGAATGCATTGCTGCGGATCTCCTTGATGCCTTCCGGAATCACTACATCGGTCAGCTTTGCGCAGTTTACGAATGCGCTGTCACGGATCTCTGTTACAGTGGACGGAATCGTTACGCTTTCCAGATTGGAACAGCCGGTAAATACGTTCAGGTTAATTCTGGTACAGCCCGCCGGCAGAACAACGCTCTTGAGGGACGGGCAATAAGTAAACGCATTACTCTCTACGTTGGTAACCGTATCCGGGATCACAACGTTCTCCAGACCGGAATATGCAAATGCGCCTCTGCGCAGATTACGCAGTGTGCTCGGGAATGTAATGTTTTTGAGTCCTGTGCACTGATACATTGCATAGCCGCCCAGTGTTGCCAGGCCCTCGCTCATATTCAGTGTTTCCAGAGCGGAGCAGGAATTGAAAACATACTCAGCCATATCGGTAACACTGCCGGGGATGGTGATCTCCTTGAGTGCGGTACAGCATGCAAATGCCTGGGTACCGATCTGCCACAATGTCTCGGGCAGGGTGATCTTAGTCAGGCTGGTACAGCTTGTGAAAGCACTCTC
The DNA here is from genome assembly GCA_045544635.1 of Oscillospiraceae bacterium. Lineage (GTDB taxonomy): Bacteria > Bacillota > Clostridia > Oscillospirales > Ruminococcaceae > UBA3855. The sequence goes on along the minus strand of JAZPZJ010000051.1, from coordinate 21,259 downwards.
ACCAATGATCGCTACACTTTCCATACCGATCACTTCTTCCAGTGCTGTACAGTTACAGAAAGCAAACGGTCCGATCTTGACAACCGTATTCGGGATGGTGACCTTTCTAAGATTTGCACAATCCTGGAAAGCCTCACCGTAAATAATCTGTACCGGGAAGCCCTCTACCTCAGCGGGGATCTCCAGCTCTTCAACGGACTTATCACAGTAAACGATCTGCCAATAGCCCATCTGTACCCATTCGTAGGTTACAGAACCAACAACGATCTGGTCACCGATATCATAGTCTACATCGGGACCGTATTCCATGCCCTCTGCGGAAGCACGCAACGGCGCAACACTCTCCACAGCCGGTGCGCCGACTGCACAAAGCATTGCAGCGGCGAAAACGCCTGCAACGATTTTTTTCATGTTCATAATCATACCTTCCTCTCTACGTCTCAATTCTACCCTCTCAGAATGATTGTAAGATTTCACGATATTCTTTCGCCCTCTCGCAAAAGATATATGCAACTTTATTATACTCCACTTCTTATGCATTTGTCAAGACCTATTCTGAAAAAAATTGTAAAAAAATATCCGCAGCCGAAGCAGCGGATATTTTCAGAGTAAATATTAACGCCAGAAAATGATGCAATCACGCAACTTAAAGTACAAATCCGGAAAAGTATGCCACATTGTAAAATGCTCGCCGTCCGCCAGCAAAACTGCCAGCAGAAATACGGGGGCAAGCAGCATCGACACTGCCGCAGCACGGGTGTAAACGCATCCGGCAACGGGGAATACCTTCATATGCCGATGCGCCTCAAGGAGCACCGCCACGGTGAATACCGCCAGCACCGGCAGGACATCGCAGAGATAACGTGATACATAACCGGCAAGGCAATAATCAAGGAACGCCAGCACCACGGGCAGCAGGAATGCCAGACGGAACACCCAGCGTTTTTCCGCTTTGCAGAGCTTTTTCGCCGTTACCGATCCCACGGAGAGATACGCCAGCGGAATGCAGAGGAACAGGAACACACCGAAGCCGCCGGTATTATAGACAAAATGCGAGGAGGTCGCAATCGTCACAAAGGTCTGGTTGATGTATGGGAACACACCGCCGAACGTCACGGGCGTAAGGAAATACTGCACCATCGCCGCCGGGAAATCGGAGAGCCGCACTGCATTGGCGGCGGTATTGCTGACGGTGAGCTGATAGGTGCTGCCGAACTCAAAGGGCGAATCAAAGCGCACGGCATTGTACACCATCGTGATCGCTGCGCCGATCATAAGGGGCACAGCAAAGCTGGCCACGGCAGTCACCTTCTGCCGCAGGCTCGGCTGTTTGCGGCGGATGAACCGCAGGAACGGCGGCACGAGCAGCACGGCATAGAGCGCTACATTCGGACGACTGAGGACTGCTGCTGTGATCGCAAGCGCACAGCCTGCCAGAAGCAGGCAGCGTGAGAGATGGCGTTTTGCCATCATTGCCTCAAGTCCGAGCCAGAGGAAGAGATACAGGAAGCAGATTCCTGCGATCACGGCAAGAAAATAACGGTCGGCGCAGTTCACGCACAATCCAATACCGGACGCCGCAGTGGCAGCGGCAAGACCGCAGAGCAGGAGCAGCAGATTCGGTCGTTTGCAGTATTTTCTTACCACTGCCAGCACCAGCGCAAACAGGAAAACCATCGACGGCAGCACAAAAAAGAACGTCGCCATCGTCATGTTGGGAAGCTTTCCGGTGAGCAGGTAGAGTGGATAATACACGAAGATCACAGGAGAAATGCCGAAATAGCAGTAATATTTTCCGTCATAGAACGCCTTGTCCCATTCGTAGCCCACCGCTTCCTTGTCTCTTACACTGTAATCGTAGAGATTTTCCAGCGCCGTCAGCTGTGGATCCACTTCGGAGCGCAGATGCACCTGTCCATGCTGCCATGCATCAAAGGTCTGCGCATACGGATCATTCGAACCAACGCTGACATTCGGATCATAGGGGAACATTTTCGCATTGTGGTACGGGAACATCATCAGAATTCCGCCGACACAGAGCACAAAAACCAGAGCGACAGCGATCCTGTGCGTCAGCTTGCTGCTGTTGTAGATCACCTTATGCCACGCAAAGATGCGGATCGCAGCGATCAGGCAAAGAACGCCTGCCAGCAGCAGAAACCGCACCAAGGAGAAGCTGAAGGGCTTAACGGTGGATACGGTCAGGGTGGACAGCCGCACGGGGGTATGCGCATTCACATCCCGGAAGATCACCTTCAGATCGTACAGCGTGCCATAGGGCGCAATGCTGAACGACACGGTATCCTGTGTGGTATTCATCCAGGTACGGTTCACCGACTGCGGCATATAGCGGAAATTATCATCGGCAACCAGGCATTCCGCCTGATAAAATGTATCCTCACTATACACTGCAAGCTGCACATGTTCGATCTCCTTCGCATTCAGGTGGAAGGTGATCTCCGCTGTGCCGTTGATCAGAAGCGAATTTCCGTCAAGCACAGCCGTTTCGGTGGTGTACTCAGCGCTCACTGCGGAGAGATCTCTGGTCTCGCTTACGGGATTGGTGCTGTAGCATTTACCGCAGAACACCACAAGTTCCAGTGCAAGCGCCAGGCAGAAAAGCTTTGCTGCACAGTCAAGAAAACGCTGCAGCGGACGTTCTCTGCGTCCGGTCAGGAGGAGCGCTGCCGAAAAGAGTGCCACCGCTAGTGCTGTCGAAAAGAGCGGCCCAGCGGCAGTTTCGCACAGCGTAAAGCGGAATAAAACATGATCCAGTGCATATAGTAGAAGCAGTCCTGCCGCTGTCAGGAGTCCGGCAGTACGCAGAAGACTTTTGCCCTGTGTTTTCCGCCATTTCCACGCAAGGAATGCGGTCACGGCATTGGCTGCCAGCAACAGCAGCATGCTGAGTATCAGATCCATATTCATGTAAACTCCCCTTTCTTATGCATCGCCCAGAATTCTGGGTGCCTGTTCCTCGTCACGGCGGCGTTTTTCATCCCGCTGCTGCTGACGATAAACCTTTGCGTCATACGAAAACACCTGCCAGAGCGAAAGCACACAAACAATGACAAACGGCAAAAGCAGCGGCAGAAGCCTGTCACGGTACAGTTCGCTCACGGGCTGCATCGTCCCGTCGATACCCGGAAAATTCTGATCCGCATAGGCGGTAAATTTGTACAGCACGGTCATGCAGGAGGAGATTCCTGCGCAGCCGCAACCCAGTGCGATGGCATTCCAGCGCCAGCGCTTGGGTTTACTGCCGCAGAGACAGAAAACGGCTGCCGCCGTCAGCAGCACGGAGCCGATGCGCATCCATGTTGCAAACGCCGCAAACAATGCGGGATAATTCCCTTCATCCACATTATACTGCCACCCTGCCGCAGACATCTGCGCCATGAAGAGCGTATAGATCAGGGTCGTGAGCAAAAGCAATCCCTGCAGGCAGATCCGCAGGATCCGGGCACCCGTATTGCCCGAAGCATGGTCATTTTTCTTCATAGATCCGGTCTCCCATCCGAAAATACAGCGGCTCGGAAAATAATGCGCCGCTTTGCAATCATTTTCTCTGATAAATCATGTTCATTCTGCCCATGCTATCCATGTGCATGACAGCATGCACAGAAAGCAGGTGAGGAATGAAACGGAATATTCGGAAAATTTTGTCTGCCGCACTGGGCGGATTACTGGTACAGCCCATTCTTGCGGCACTCTTTTACGCAGGCAGACTTTCTGACAGCTACTATGTCAGAAGCGGCGAAACATTGGCGCTTTCCACGGCATTGCCAATTACTGCCGTACCTGCACAGCCAGTGGCAGCGGCGGCGCTGACGGACAGCGTTTCCGCTCAGGCGTCACTGCGGCTTTTTGGTATGTTACCCATAAAAAACGTAGAAATTCAGACCACGGACGAGATTCTGCTCGTTCCCTGCGGTCAGGCATTCGGTATCCGTCTGCTGATGGACGGTATCATGGTCATCGGCTTCGGCGAGGTATGCACACAGGACGGCACCTGCTGTCCGGCGGCAAGCGCAGGACTGCAGGAAGGTGACATCATTCAGGAGGTCAACCATACGCCGATCACCTCCGCAGCGGATTACCGCACGGCGGCAGCGGATGGAACGCCCATGCTGCTGACCGTTCTGCGGGGTGAAAAAACAATCGAGCTGACGCTCTCCCCCGCCTACTCCATCGAACAGGACTGCTGGCAGACAGGACTATGGGTGCGTGACAGCACCGCAGGCATCGGCACACTGACGTATTACGAGCCGTCCACGGGCTGTTTCGGGGGACTTGGGCATCCGATCTGTGATCCCGATACCGGTGAACTGATCCCCCTTGCCAGCGGCGAAGCGGATGCGGTCACCATCAGCGGTGCTGTCCGTGGACAGTCCGGTGCACCCGGACAGCTGCAGGGCTATTTTGCCGCCGAAGCGCCGATCGGCACGCTATCCTGCAATGACGAATGCGGTTTATTCGGTACGCTGTACGAAACGCCCTCAACGGCGGACGCCATTCCCATGGCGCTCAAGCAGGAAGTCACCCTTGGTGAAGCAGTGATTCTGAGCACCGTCAAAGGCGATGTGTCGCAGGCATACGACATTGAGATCACTGCCATTGACTACCGGTCGGACACCCAGAATATGGTCATCGAAGTCACGGACGAAGATCTGCTTGCCGCAACAGGCGGCATTGTACAGGGGATGAGCGGAAGCCCCATCCTGCAGGACGGGAAACTCATCGGCGCCGTGACGCATGTGTTCGTCGGTGATCCCACGCAGGGTTACGGCATTTTTGCCGAGACCATGTACGAGGTCAGCCGCAGCACAGCGGAACCGGTAACATGAAAAAAGGGGCTGCAGGAACTGCAGCCCCAAATGATGCATCAGAACTTAGCGATTGTCATCGCTGAAACCGCTCTCAACCAGCTCAACCAGAGCTTCTACAGCTGCCTGCTCGTCAGAGCCGTCAGCGATGATGCGGATATCTGTACCGCCAACGATACCCAGGGACAGAATACCCAGCAGGCTCTTAGCGTTTACTCGGCGCTCCTTCTTCTCGATCCAGATAGAGGACTTGTACTCGTTAGCCTTCTGGATGAAGAATGTTGCCGGTCTAGCGTGCAGACCAACCTGATTCTGAACAGTTACATCTTTTACAAACATAATCAAACTCTCCCATCTTTGCATTATAAAGGTTTTGCTTTTGTTTACCAGTGCATATTGTTATTATACATGCAAAAAACGGAATCGTCAACGGTTTTTCGCATTATCTGCGCCGATTTTCCAAAAATTCTACGCTTTGCCAAAATGTCAGGCTGAAACCGCACGGCTTGTTTGTATATAATCACAACAAATATTATTTGTGAAATATACTAACCGTATCGTACAAAATTCAACGAAGAATTCTGTGCAACTCGTCAGTTTTTCCTGTCTTTTTCTGCACAATATGCCACATAAAGATCCGGGCGTTTTTCCTGTGTGACACGCAGGCTCTCCGCCTGCCGCCAGCGGGAAATATTCAGGTGATGACCGGACAGCAGCACCTCGGGGACTGCCTCCCCTTCCCATACCTCGGGACGGGTGTACTGGGGATATTCCAGCAGACCGCCAAAGTGGCTCTCCTCCTCGAAGCAGACTGCTGCAGACAGAACACCGCCGCACATTCTTGCGACTGCATCCGTCAGCACCAGTGCCGGCAGTTCGCCGCCCGTCAGCACATAATCGCCGATGGAGATCTCCTCATCCACTATTTTATCCAGAATTCGCTGATCTACTCCTTCATAATGACCGCAGAGCAGGAACAGGCTGGACATTTTCGAAAATTCCACCGCTCTTTTTTGCGTGAGCGTCTTTCCCTGCGGGGAAAGATAGATCGTATGGGGACGTTCACCGAGCTGCTCGCAGACCGCCTGCCAGCAGCGGTAGATCGGCTCTGCCCGCATGACCATGCCCATGCCGCCGCCATAGGGGGTATCATCCACCCGGCGGTGTTTGTCGAGAGTATAGTCACGGATATTGTGACAGTTCACCGTAATGGCGCCGGATTTTCTGGCTCTGCCGATGATACTCTCGGAGAGCACCGCTTCGCACATTTCGGGGAACAGGGTTGCGATCTCAATCCGCATCGTCGAACAGTCCTTTCAGCGGACGGATGGTCATAACGCCATCCTCCAGATTGGTTTCGAGCACCACATCGGGGATCGCCGGCACGAGGTACTCCTGCTTTGTTTCCGGATTCCGGATGGCATACACATCATTTGCACCGGTTTCCAGCACGTCAAAGATCGTGCCGTACACCTGCTGTGTATCCGCATCCCGTACCTCCAGACCGATGAGATCCTGGATGAAATAACTGCCCTCATCCAGCTCCACGTCATCACGATCCATATAGAGCACCTGTCCACGCATAGCTTCAGCCTGTTCACGGGTAGTGCAGCCCTCCAGCTCCATGATGACCATATTTTTCTGGACTCTCGCACGCAGAATCCCGACGGGCGTTCTGCCCTGATCCAGATAGAGCGTGTCAAAAGAACACAAAAACGCCGCAGAATCACACCAGGGGATGACCTTGACTTCCCCACGCAATCCATGGACGTTTGTGATTTTCCCTATTTCTAAGAATTGTTTCTGTTCCATGCAGCACTCCGTCAGCCGATTTCCACAGCGATGGATTCCATGCCGTTCTTTGCAGCACCGGAACGCATAATGGTACGGATCGCCTTAGCGATTCTGCCCTGCTTACCGATCACTCTGCCCATATCGTCCTCTGCAACCTGCAGGTGGAACACGATCACGCCTTCTTCATTCGGCTCATCCTGTGTAATTTCAATGGCGTCCTTGTTCTCCACAAGACCTGCCACGATGGTATATAATAACTCTTTCATGATGATAACTCCTTTGATTTTTGCACGAAGGCAGGCAACAGAGAATAGAAGTCGGAAAGCCGTCAGCCCCAGCTTCTACCTCCGCACTGCACGTTCTATTGCATTACAGAACGCCCTCGTTCTTCAGGATGGTCTTTACGGTGTCAGTCGGCTGTGCGCCCTTAGCGATCCAGTCCTTAGCCTTATCAGAATCCACCTTCACAACGCTCGGTTCCTTAGTCGGATCATAGTAGCCGATCTCCTCGATGAATCTGCCATCTCTGGGGTATCTGGAGTCAGCAACAACGATACGATAGAAAGGAGCCTTCTTAGCGCCCATTCTTCTCAGTCTGATTTTTACTGCCATTTTTCTTTCACCTCCACAAATCAAATCTCTATATTCAAGCGGGGAACCGCATTGAATCAATTAAAAACCCATCGGGGGCATTCCGCCGCCCTGACCATTCATCTTGTCGAAATTCATACCGGCAAGATTCTTGCGCATGCGGCGTGTCATCATCTTGGTTTTCTTGCCGCCTGCAAACTGCTTCATCATTTTCTGCATCTGTTCAAACTGCTTGAGCAGACGGTTCACATCCTCGACCTTTGTACCGGAACCTGCCGCAATACGGCGTTTTCTGGACGGGTTGATGATGGAAGGCTTTGCACGCTCCGCCTTTGTCATCGAGGTGATCATTGCCTCAAGACGGTAGAACTGGCGGTCGTCGATATCCTCGTCCTTGATCTTGTCACCGACGCCCGGAAGCATGGAAACAATGGACTTGAGGGAACCCATTTTGCGGATCTGGCGAAGCTGCTCGAGGAGATCGTCCATATCGAACTTCTGCTCCTGGAACTTCTTGGTCAGCTTTTCCGCATCCTTATGGTCAATGACGCTTTCTGCACGCTCGATCAGCGTGAGGACGTCGCCCATGCCGAGGATTCTGGATGCCATACGGCTGGGATGGAATTTTTCAAATTCATCAAGTTTTTCGCCCATACCCACGAATTTGATGGGCTTACCGGTGACTGCCAGTACGGACAGTGCCGCACCGCCACGGGTATCGGAGTCCAGCTTGGACATAAGTACGCTGTCGATGCCGAGTGCATCGTCGAAGGATTTTGCCACATTCACAGCGTCCTGACCGGTCATAGCGTCCACGACCAGCATGATCTCGTGCGGCTCAGTGACTTCTTTGATCTTCTGCAGCTCTTCCATCAGCTCGGTGTCAATATGCAGACGGCCTGCAGTATCGAGGATCACGATATCGTGACCGTAGTCCTTTGCATAGCGCACGCCCTGTTTTGCGATGATCACAGGGTCGATCTGTCCCATTTCGAACACCTTCACGCCTGCACGCTCACCGACCACCTGCAGCTGATTGATCGCAGCAGGACGGTAGATATCGCAGGCAACGAGCATGGGACGGTGTCCTTCGTTCTTGAGGTATTTTGCAAGCTTTGCCGCATGGGTGGTTTTACCGGAGCCCTGCAGACCGCACATCATGATGATGCACGGAAGCTTGGACGGCATATTGATGCGTTCATTCGCATCGCCCATGAGTGCGCAGAGTTCTTCATTTACGATCTTGATGACCTGCTGTGCAGGTGTCAGGCTGGAGAGAACCTCTTCGCCGACCGCACGTTCGGAAACCTTTGCCACGAAATCCTTTACGACCTTGTAGCTGACATCCGCCTCGAGCAGTGCAAGGCGCACCTCACGCATGGCCTCCTTGACGTCGGCTTCGGTCAGTTTGCCGTGTGATTTCAGTTTTTTAAACACGCTGTTGAGTTTCTCCGAAAGTCCTTCAAATGCCATGTGCAGCCCTCGCTTTCCAGATTTATAGTAACAGCAGCCCTTCCCGGGCAAGCTGTGCAATGTCAGAGAGTTCCTGTTCGGGGGAGCCTGCCCCTTCGCAGTGATGTAAAATGCCTTCGAGACAATCCCGCATACCGCCGATACGTTTTGCAATGCCGAGCTTTGCTTCGGTTTCCAGCAGTGTCTGTTCGGAGTGGCGGATGCTGTCACGCACCGCCTGACGGGTGATGCCACGCATTTCTGCGATCTCTGTCAGCGACAGATCCTCGTTGAAATACAGTTCAGCGATATCACGCTGGCGTTCCGTCAGCAGCTCGCTGTAGCAATCGAGCAGCAGCACAAACGAAAGATCCTTTGCCATTGCGCCGCCCCCTGTCTGTAAAGCTTTTTTACTTTCTATAGTATACCACAATTCCAGTGGAAAGTCAAGTAGCTTTACAAGCTTTTTTATTTTTGTAGGATTGCACAAAACGCTGTCCGTTCATGGCAGCGGGATGCGCTGCATGTCTAAAAAAGGAGCACCCTCACGGGTGCTCCTCACTGCAAATGAAAATCAAATCATAGAAACAACAGGATCATTCAGCCTTATCTTCGCCGTCGATCTTCTTCTCCAGCTTTTCCAGCTGATTAGCAGCAAAGTTTCTGCCGCCGATACCGAAGGAAATTGCGAATGCCACGCAGATTGCAGCAATGATGAGGATGAAGGTACCCTCAACGATTGCATTTGCAATACCGAGCTGGCTCAGGCACAGGAAGCCGAGCACCACATAGATCGCAGCCTTTGCGATCAGTGCGCTTGCCTTTGCCTTGGGGAACTTATTCACAATTGCAGCCTCTGCAGTATTTGCAGCGAAGATGCCGATTGCCAGAATCAGAACGATGCTGATTGCAGTCGGAACGAAGCCCAGGATCACCTCACCTACGCCGGTCAGTACGGGCAGGTTCAGGACATTGATGCCCTGTACGAGGAAGATCACGATCATCAGATACTTCACAACAGAAGCGATCACCTTGGACAGTACAACCTTCTTTGCAGGTGTGCCTGTGATCTTCTCAATGAGTGTATCTGTGCCAACGCCAGCGAGCAGGTTCTCGAGCAGACCAGCTACCAGACCGGAAATGAACACGCCGAGTGCAATGATGATGATTGCGCCGAGGATGTTCGGGATCGCTGCAAAGATTGCAGAAACGATCGCATTGGTCGGGCCGGAGATTGCTGCGATACCGAGCTGGTCAAGTGCGGATGTAATCACAACCAGCAGGATGAAGCCATATGCAACATTAGTCAGAATGCTGGAAATGGTTGCCTTTTCGGTTGTCTTGATGCCGGTCTTTTCCTGCAGTGTGTCGATCTTGGTTGCCTTCAGAACGGGGAGAAGGAGATCCTTCACGATGTTTGCAACAAAGATACCAACTGCAAGGATGATGCCAGCTGCCACGAGCTTCGGCAGGAAGGACAGGAAGTCATTTGCCAGACCTGTGATCGGTGCAGAAACGCTCTGCATGCCGAGCTTGTCCAGTACGCCGGGCAGGAACAGCAGGAAGGTTACGAAGTAAGCGAGCTTTGCAATAAAGGACTTTGCATTCTTTGCAGCGTCGTCCTTGATACCCAGCTTGGCAAAGAGCGCATCAGCCTTCACCACGTCAAGCAGCTTCACGATGAGGGACTTGACGATGTTTGCAGCAACAAATGCGATCACCAGCAGGATCACTGCAAACAGGATGTCCGGGATCACGCCGAGCACGGAACTGAGGAAGTTTGTAATGATACTCATAAATATACTCCTTATATAATGATTTGCCGTCAGATGATGGCAGGCAAAGCGGCACAGCATAACGGCCGGGCTGCGGACGCTCCGTTTGATTTTCATTTACGCTTGCAAAAATTGCCAAAAATCCTGCCGATTTTTGTTACATCACAATTATACCACCTTTTTTTCGCATTGTCAAGCCACGAACGGCGAATCAGCGCAAAAATGCACCCTGCTAACAACAGGGTGCATTGTATCTTGTGTATTTGTCAGTCCTTCCGGAACAGCACCTTCATCAGCATACCGCCGCCGGCTGCCGCAAGGCCGAACATAATGAGGAATACATAGGCATTCGAGGTTTTCCACGAAATGCTGACGCTCATGATGACCGTGAGCAGAATGAACAGAATGCCCAGACCGAACACGATCCAGCCGAAAATCTTCTTATCCATCACAAACAGCATCACGATGCCGATCAGTACCGGCAGCATGATCAGACCATTCGGCACATTCCATCCTCCGATATGGTAGAATGAGGTACCCCAGTTGGTACGGACAATAATATTCTGCAGGATCATGAATACGCCGCCTGCAAACATGAGCAGTCCTGCGAAAAACGTCAGCAGGTCGTTCTTGTTCTTCCTGCGTTTTTTCTCCATATGCTCGAGTGTGCGGTAAGCTTCCTCCAGCTCATCCTGTGTTTTTCTGAATCTTGCCAATGCGCATACCTCCCTGTACATGATGGGAATATTATACTATATTTGCCGGATTTTGTCAAGACGTGCAGCCCATGCGTTCATCGCTGCTTCCCGGGATCCCGGCAGATCACAACGGCATAATCATAAGCACCGATCGTCAGGGTCGTGCCGTTCAGTACGCCACGCTCGGTTCCGGTGACTGTGTACTGCGCATTCCAAGGCGCAATCTCCAGCGTCTGTTCGTGGGAAGTGCGGTTGACATAGATCTGCACCGAAACGCCCGCAGTCTCCTGCACTCTCGCAAACGCCATCACATCGTCCTGTGCCGGCAGGAAATGCAGTCTGCCACTTTTGAATACCTTGTATGCCTTGCGGATCCTGCCAAGTTCGGTGACGTAGGCGATCAGGTCATGATCCTCGCCGCCCCACGGATAGCAGCGGCGGTTGAACGGATCCTTATAGCCCTGCAAGCCTGCCTCGTCGCCATAGTAAATACTCGGCACACCGGGCAGGAAGAACATGAGCGCCATTGCCGCCTTCAGCATTGCCTTGCCCTGTGCATATTCGTATTCATTCAGGTAACGCTCCGCCATCCAGTCCTTGGACTTGTCATCGCAGCCCTCGCCGCCGAAACGGTTGATGGCACGTTCAATATCATGCGTGGAAACAAAATTCATCAGCACGTCCACGGAAGGCTTCGGATAATTTTCCAGAATGCCCATGATGCGCAGGCGGAACTCGTGTGCGGACATGCCCTTGAGATAGCCGATCATTGCATCACGGAACGGATAATTCATCACGGAATCGAGCTGATCGCCCAGCAGGTAGCGGCGTTTTACGCCGTAGCTTTCCTTGTTGGAGGCATCCTCCCAGACCTCACCGATGACGATCTTTTCACTGCCGTGCTTCTTGACCGCCTTGTGGAGGTTGTCGAGGAATTCGTCCGGCAGTTCATCCGCTACGTCCAGACGATAGCCTGCCGCACCGAGGGAGATCCAGTAATCCAGCACACCGCCGTCCCCGCAGATGTAATTCGTGTAATCCTTGTTGTTTTCCCGGACATTCGGCAGGGTGTCAATACCCCACCACGCCTCGTATTCGTTCGGGTAATTCCAGAAGCTGTACCACTTGAAGTAGGGGCTGTCCTGCGACTGGAATGCGCCCACGGTGTCATATCTGCCAAATTTGTTGAAGTACACGCTGTCAGCACCCGTATGGGAGAACACACCGTCGAGAATCACGCTGATACCGTACTTCTTAGCATCTTCGCAGAGGATGCGGAAGTCCTCGTTCGTGCCAAGGAGGGGGTCAACATTGCGGTAATTTGCCGTGTTGTAGCGGTGGTTTTCGTGGGATTCAAAGATCGGGTTGAGGTAGATGCAGGTCACGCCCAGATCGGAGAGATATGGGAGCTTGGAACGGATGCCTTCCAGATCACCGCCGAAATAGTCATTGTTCCAGACATGTCCGTTTTCATCGGGCTTGTAGTAGGGCGTGCCGCCCCAGTCCTCACGGAGTACTCTGCCGTAGGGGATATTTTCGTGTACCTTGCCGCTTTTACAGAAACGATCGGGGAAGATCTGGTACATGATGCCGCCCTTGAGGAATTCGGGGGTCTTGTAGTCCTCGGCATAGATGGTCAGCTGGAAGAGATCGCCGTCATCAAGATTGCCCAGATGCCCATCCCTGCGCTTGACATAATGCCGCTGTCCGTTCTGGGTATAGGCGAAATAATAGTAATGCACGCCGACGTATTTCGGCAGGAAATCCGCCGACCAGACATTGCAGTCGTCCTCTTCTGCGGTAAGATGGAGATTCAGGAAACGCTCCTTGAAGCCGGTGCGGAACAGCACCAGCACGGGCGGATAATCGGGACGGACATCCTTCGGCAGGCGGAGATTGAAATGGCAGATCTTGCCCTTTTTCACCGCACCGAACGGCGTTTTGTATGCCGCATCCCAGCTGTCGTAGATATGAGCCATAGTAATTACTCCTGCTATATTTTTGTATTTCATAGTCCCTTTTAAAAAGGCATCATAGGCAAAGAGGATAGCACAATGTACCATCCTCTTTTTCTTATCAATAGCCATGATGCCTCTTGCGCAAAGCGCATCAGGCATCATGCGGTTTGGGAAACCATTCCGCGAAATATGAAATTTTCGTTATAGGATCACTTCTGTAACGCGCTCGCCAGCGCTGGCTCCGCGCTTATACGAGACCCCAGATATCTCTTGCGTAGTCGCTGACGCTTCTGTCTGCGGAGAAGATGCCTGCACCAGCGGTGTTCATCAGGGACATCTTTGCCCAGCGTTCCTTATCTGCGTACAGCTCGGAGCTGTAAGCCTGTGCTCTTGCATAGTCATCGAAGTCAGCCAGAACCATGTACGGGTCAGCTGTCTTGAGAGAATTTGCAACCTCATTGAAGGTGCAGCCGTTGATGCCACGGTACATACGGTCGATGCATGCACGAACGATGCCGTTGTTCTGGTAGATCTCCTCGGGATTGTAGTGCGGCTTGCGTGCATTCACTTCCTCGGTCTTCATACCGAAGATGATGATGATGTCATCGCCCACTGCATCACGGATCTCAACATTTGCGCCGTCGAGTGTACCCAGAGTAACCGCACCATTGAGCATCAGCTTCATGTTGCCGGTACCGGATGCCTCTGTACCTGCCAGAGAGATCTGCTCGGAGATATCACTTGCGGGCATGAGCAGCTCGGACATGGTAACGCTGTAGTTCTCCACAAAGTTCACTGCCAGCTTATCCTTGATTCTCGGGTTCTTTCTGATTTCCTCAGAAATTGCCCAGTTCATCTTGATGATCTGCTTTGCCAGATAGTAACCCGGCGCAGCCTTTGCAGCGAAGATGTAGGTCTTGGGTGTGAAGTCTGCATCCGGATTTTCCAGCAGGTAGTTGTACTGTGCCAGAATATTCATCACATTCAGATGCTGACGCTTGTATTCATGCAGACGCTTTACCTGTACGTCGAAGATGCTGTCGGGGTTCAGAGCCACCTTGGATGTGCTCTTGACATACTTTGCAAAACGCTCCTTGTTTGCTCTCTTGATCTTCATCAGCTCTTCGAGCACTGCCTTGTCATCCGCACACTTTGCAAACTTTGCAAGCTCTGCGCCGTCCTTCAGGAAGCCGTCACCGATATTGTCCTGCAGCAGCTTTGTCAGACCCGGGTTGGACTGATACAGCCAGCGGCGGTATGCAATACCATTGGTCACGTTCTTGAACTTTTCAGGTGTGTCCTGTGCCTCGTCACGGAATACATCGGTCTTGATGATCTCGGAGTGCAGCTTGGATACGCCGTTAACACTGTGGGATGCAGCAACGCACAGTGTTGCCATGTGGATCATATTGTCCTTGATGATGGACATTCTGGTGGTCTTTGCGCTGTCGTAGCCGTTGCGCTCCATCAGACCCTGGCAGTAACGGTTGTTGATCTCCACGATGATGGAGAAGATTCTCGGGATAACATGCTTGACAAGGTTCACATCCCACTTTTCCAGAGCCTCAGCCATGACAGTGTGGTTTGTGTACGCAAAGGTCTTGGTCACGATGTTCCAAGCCTTATCCCAGCCGTAGCCGCAGTCATCGAGCAGAATACGCATCAGCTCCGGAATTGCCAGCGTCGGGTGGGTGTCATTGATATGGATGGCAACCTTTTCATGGAGATTATCCAGTGTGCCGTATACATTCATGTGGGTATCCACGATATCGCCAACGGATGCTGCGCACAGGAAGTACTGCTGACGCAGACGCAGGGACTTACCCTCCAGGTGGTTGTCGTTCGGATACAGGATCTTGGAGATCGCATTGGCAATGGAGTTCTGACCGAGTGCCTTTGCATAATCGCCCTGATTGAACATTTCCATGTTGAAGTTCGGTGCCTTTGCAGTCCACAGACGCAGAACGGATACACCCTCGCTGCCGTAACCGGATACATACATATCCACCGGTGTTGCCATAACGGTGTTGTAATTCACATGGGAAATGTGATGGTACTGGTTATCCCAGTATTCATTCAGATCGCCCTCGAAGTGGATCTCGATTGCTCTCTCAGGCTTCGGATCGAGCCATACACTGCCGCCGGGCAGCCAGTTATCGGGAAGCTCGGTCTGCCAGCCCTCTTCGATCTTCTGCTTGAAGATACCGTACTCATAGCAGATGGAATGACCCATTGCAGGCATGCCCTGTGTTGCCATACCATCGAGATAACATGCAGCCAGACGGCCCAGACCGCCGTTGCCCAGACCTGCGTCGGGCTCGCACTCATAGATCTTATCGAGCTTGATGTCGAATTCAGCCAGCATCTTCTTGACGCCGTCCACCATCTCGAGGTTATACAGGCTGGTCTTGAGGGAACGACCCATCAGGAATTCCATGGACAGGTAATACACCTGCTTCTTGCCTGCAGAATGTGCCTGGTTAATAAAGTGATGACGCTTCTTCTTGAGCTTATCCACAACCATTGCGGACAGCACCTGATACACCTGCTGGTCGGAAGCCTCATCGGGAGATACGCCGAATTTGGTCTGAAGGTTTTCAATAAATGCCTTCTTGAACTTTTCGAGTTCACTGGATTTCATTGCAGCCATACTCTGTTTCCGCTCCGCAACACATCCGGAGCGATTCTCCTTTCCCTTACTGAAATTTACCTTACTTGTAAAATTACACTCTTTTCCATGCTACCATATAACTTTACATATAATAGTATACCCGATTTTCCCCCTTGTTGCAATTGACGTTTTCGACAAATATTCTAAATATACTTTCTACAAAATGTAGATATAGCAAAAATTCACGGCACATAGCCGTGAATTTTAAATCGCATTATACTAGGAGTTTTTATCCCGTTCCAGGCAGCGCAGCATCAGTTCATGCATTTCCGGATAGTGCCGCTTGACACGCATGATCTCGCCGTTGGCATTGAGGAAGCAGTGGGTCGTGCTGCCGGTGCAGCATACCTCGTCCGTTTCCACATTGCGCACTTCATAGGAAAAGCCGTAACGCATTCCGTTATACACATTCAGACGGGTGATGATCTCGACCGTATCACCGTACTTCACCATACGCTTATAGGTCGCATCCACGGTCAGCACGGGGCAGACGATCCCCCTCTCTTCCTGATCGGCAAAGCGGATGCCGATACTTGCAAGATAGTGGATTCTTGCTTCCTCGAACCAGCGGATATAGTTGGAATGATGGATCACACGCATCTGGTCGGTCTCATAATAATTGGGAATGCGGATGTACTTGTCCATAACTGTCTCCTTTCCGGATTAAGCGTTTTTTTCCTCGGGGAGTGCCTTTTTCTTGCGGAATACGATCAGCTTGCTGATGAAATAATTTGACAGGGTAATGATGACCTGCTGCAGGAAATAGAACAGCGCATAGATCCAGATATTCTTGCTGCCGTCCTCACGCACATAGAACAGGGTTGCAAACTGCATGATGCCGACGGTCATTGCCCATGTAATGAGTCTGCCGGAGATGAACGACCAGAACTCCCACATCAGCTGCTTGAATTCCTTCGCTTCACTCTTGAACACGAAGACCTTATTTACATAGAATGCAAAAATCACGGCAACCAGCCATGCGGTGCTCGTCGAAATAAAATTCTCGACATTTGCCGACCACGGCGTCAGTGCCAGCAGTCCGAATTCCATGCCGAACTGTACGATCGTGTTAACGATGGTCGTGAGCACGCCGTAATAGATATATACGATCAGCTCCTCGAAACGGTCATAGAGCTTTTTCAACGGCTTCGGGAGGAGTTTTACACAAAAATGCAGGAATGCTTCCATTGATATTATCCTTTCCTTTGGGATTTATTTGTGCGGCAGGAATTCTGTCTCCTGCATTCTCTGTCAAAAGAATCTGGTTCTTGCAATTGCAAGGTTTTTCATTTATCCTCCTTTATGGGGGATAAATGAAAAACGCTATGGGATTCCAAAGGGATCACATCCCTTTGGCGGGGGTGCAGGGGGCAGAGCCCCCCGCCGCTTACATCAATTCACAAATGAGATTGGAGAATGCCACCGGATCGGCAACCGGCATGCCTTCGATCAGGAGTGCCTGATTATAGAGCAGCTGGCTGTACTTCTTCAGCTTTTCATCGTCCGTGCCGTGCAGTGCAGTCAGTCTCTCAAATACCGGATGATCGGGGTTGATCTCCATGACAAGCTTTGCCTGCACCTTATTATCCGTCGGCATTGCATTGAGCACCTTTTCCATTTCCAGCGTCAGATCGCCTTCACTGGTCAGGCATACCGGATGGCTCTTAAGACGGCTGGAGAGCGTCACCTTCTGTACTCTGCCGTCGAGTGCGCCGCGCATCAGTTCGAACATATCCTTGTTGGCTTCCTTCTTCTCATCGAGTGCCTTTTTCTCTTCCTCGGTATCCAGATCAATGTCATTGGCAGATACGGACTTGAACTGCTTGTCCTTGTAGGACATCATGGTCTTCACTGCGAATTCATCCACATTATCGAGGAAATACAGGATCTCGTAGCCCTTGGCAAGCACAGCTTCCGTCTGCGGCAGTGCCTTGATGCGCTCTACAGAGGAACCGGTCGCATAGTAGATCTCCTTCTGTGCTTCCGGCATATTCTCTACATATTCAGAGAGCGTCACCGGCTTGTCCCCTCTGGAGGAGCGGAACAGCAGCAGATCCTGCAGCTCGTTCTTGTGCACGCCGTAATCACTGTATACGCCGTACTTCAGCTGCAGACCGAATGCTTCGAAAAACTGTTCATACTTGTCACGGTCATTCTTCAGCATTCTGGACAGCTCACTGTGAATGGTCTTTTCAATGCTCTTGGCAATGAGCGAAAGCTGACGGTCATGCTGGAGCATCTCACGGGAAATATTCAGGGACAGATCCTCAGAATCCACCAGACCCTTGACAAAGCTGTAATAATCCGGCAGCAGATCGCCGCATTTTTCCATGATCAGCACGCCGTTGGTGTAGAGCTGCAGACCCTTTTCGTATTCTCTGGAATAGAAATCAAAAGGCGCCTTGGACGGAATGTAGAGCAGACCGTCATAGCTCACCGTACCCTCATTGTGCACATGCTTGTATGCCATGGGCGGCATATAGTCCATGAACTTCTCCTGATAGAAGTTATTGTAATCGTCCTCGGTCAGCTCCGTGCGGTTTTTTCTCCACAGGGGTACCATGCTGTTGAGCGTATCGAGGGTGTACTGTGTCTCGTACTCGTCATCCGTGCCGTCCTTGAGCACCTGATGCCCGATCTCCATCTTGATGGGGAAACGGATATAGTCGGAATAACGCTTTACCAGTGCCTGAATGCGGAACTGCTCGAGGAATTCGCTGTAGTTCTCCTCGTCGGAATCCTCCATGATCTCGAGCACGATTTTTGTACCGTGTTCTGCCTTGTCGCACTTATGGATGGTATAGCCGTCCACGCCCTCGGATGTCCACTGATACGCTTCATCCTGTCCGAACGCCTTGGAATATACAGTCACACGCTTTGCCACCATGAATGCGGAATAGAAGCCGACGCCGAACTGACCGATGATCTGCTGGTCATCGCCGAGCTGGTTGTCGGTCTTGAACTTCAGAGAACCGCTGCTTGCGATGGTGCCGAGATTGTTTTCCAGCTCCTCGGCAGTCATACCGATACCATTGTCAGTGATGGTAATGGTGCGTGCGTCCTTATCCACATCAATGCGGATGCAGAAATCCTCCTTGTTCAGCCCCACGCTGTCATCGGTGAGCGAACGGAAATAGAGCTTGTCGATCGCATCGCTTGCATTGGAGATCAGCTCACGCAGAAAAATCTCCTTATGTGTATAAATTGAATGAATCATCATGTCCAAAAGCTTTTTGGACTCGGCCTGAAATGCCTTCTTTTCCATCTTACATCCTCTTTTCACTGTTGAAATTAGCACTCAACCGTTACGAGTGCTAATTTAAGTATAGCACTTTTCCCGTGCAATTGCAATAGCGGTTTTTAAATTTTCACAGGATTTTCACAGAAAGTGCCGTACCGCCGCAGAGAGCACGGTTCGACAGTACCCCCTGCGATGGGATGATTATTTCTTATCCTTATACTCGATCTTGCTGCTGAACTTTCTGAGGCTGTAGCCTTCCTTCACGGTCATCGCACCACGGTCGATCGCCAGAGAGTAGTCCGGAACGTCCTTGGTCACTGTCGTGCCGGCAGCGGTATAAACATACTTGCCGAGCTTCACAGGCGCCACAAGATTTGTGTTGCAGCCGATGAAGCAGTTGTCACCGATCTCGCAGCGGCTCTTGATGATGCCGTCATAGTTGACAGTCACTGTACCGCAGCCGAAGTTGACCTTCTTGCCGACATCGCTGTCGCCGACATAGGTCAGATGTGCCACCGCTGTGCCCTCGCCGATCACGGAATTCTTGATTTCCACAAAGTCACCGATCTTGACGCCCTTCTTGATGTGGCTGTTTGGACGGATATGTACAAACGGTCCGATCTTGACATTTTCTTCGATCGTGGACTTGTATGCCTGCACATAGTTCAGCTGTACGCCGTTTTCGACATTGCAGTTTTCGATCACACAATTCGGTCCGATCTGGCAGTTCTCACCGATCACGGTCTTGCCGCGCAGGATCGTACCTGCAAGGATCTGTGTGCCTGCGCCGATCTCTACGTCCGGTTCGATCGTGATGCCGTCCGTACAGGTGAAAACCACGCCGTTGTCCAGATGCTTGTCGATCTCCCGCATTCTTGCGATGGTGTTCAGCTCCAGCAGATCCCGCTGGCTGTTGGCACCGAGGATCACATCCGTATTTTCTGTGCAGTATGCACCTGCCATTTCGCCCTTTGCAAGCAGGATGGCGATCGTATCCGTCAGATAATACTCCCCTGCTGCATTCTCACAACCGAGGGACTGCAGTGCATCGAGCAGCGCACCGGTCTTGAACCAGTAAGCACCGGAATTGATCTCGCAGATCGCCTTCTGCTCTGCAGTTGCATCCTTTTCCTCCACGATGCCGGAAATGCCGTTCTCGGTACGCAGGATTCTGCCGTAGCCGGTCGGTGTCGGGATATTGGCAGTGATCACCGTCACTGCATTGCCCTGCGCATCGTGCTGTGCTTTGGCAGCAGCAATGGTCTGCGCATCGAGGAACGGTGCGTCGCCGCAGAGGACGAGCGTACTGCCGTCGGTATCCTTCGCAAGGAAATCCGCCGCCTGCTGTACCGCATGACCGGTTCCCTTCTGTTCTGCCTGCAGAACGGTTTCGTATCTGCCGTCGAGGTATGTATCAATCTGCTCACCGCAGAAGCCCTTAACGATGCAAAGCTGCTCCACGCCTGCATCCTCGCAGGCACGGATCACCCACTCGAGCATGGGTCTGCCCAGCACCTCAAACAGAGGCTTCGGACGGTTCGCCTTCATTCTCTTTCCCTTGCCGCCGGCAAGGATCACACCAAAATCCATTTGATATCCTCCTATCATTACGCCGCACCCCTGCGGGTGCGTAGTGGTCTTGTTCAATGTGCACAATCCTTCCCATTGCCGGGCTCACGGAAAGGCGCACGTATATACTTATTATTATCGCAGATATTGCTGTATTTTGCAAGTGCTTTTCGGAAATTTTCATTTTCTTCATAATTTTTGTGAAAAATGACGTAAAAATATAGCGGAATTTTTTTCGAAAACCTATAGCTTTTTTTGAAAAGATATGTTATAATAGAGATAAGTCTGAAACGGGACAACTGCGTCCTGTGAAGGATCAAAATTGAATTGGAGGTAAAAACCAATGAGCACAAAATACGTTTATCAGTTCAATGAGGGCGACGCTTCTATGCGCAATACCCTCGGCGGTAAGGGTGCGAACCTGGCTGAGATGACCAAGATGGGTCTTCCGGTTCCGCAGGGCTTCACCATTTCCACTGAGGCTTGCACAAAGTACTATGAAGATGGTCGTCAGATCAACGATGAGATCATGGCTGAGATCATGAAGAACATCGAGATCATGGAAGAAAGAGTCGGCAAGAAGTTCGGCGATAAGGAGAATCCGCTCCTCGTTTCCGTACGTTCCGGTGCAAGAGCTTCCATGCCCGGTATGATGGATACCATCCTGAACCTCGGTCTGAACGA
>JAZPZJ010000050.1:0-6559 GCA_045544635.1 Oscillospiraceae bacterium | reverse complement strand
CCAAGGAGTTGAGTAGATTTCTTGTCTTCCTAAGACCGCTTTGGCCTCCGACTTGGTTTTTGTTATGCCCACATCGTCATCCACCGCACCCTGCCACGATACCGGACAAGCCGGATGCGTGCCGCAGTGCCGCCGGATGTTTCATCATGCAGGGCGTAGCGTCCATCGGGCAGGTAGAACACAAGATAATGATCCGTCGTTTTCCCGCCCCTGCCGTAAAAATGCGTCACATAGGAATGATCGACCGTCACGACCGACGTTTCCGCTGTTTCGTCGATCCCCTGCCAGAACCGGTAACGCCTGTGCTGCCCCAGCAGGATCAGCAGGATCACCACCAGCGCAAGGATCAGAAACGGCAGCATATAGCGAAAATGTTCACCCAAGCTGCCAAGCAGCAGAATCCCGTACAGCACAAACAGGAAGATCGCCGTGATCCGGGTTTCATCCCCCTCACTGCGGATGCGCTCGCAGACCTCTTCCTTGATCGGATGCCACTGCAAGGGCTGCGCCTGTGCAACCAGCTGCCGCTCCTCCCGGTTCAGGTGGAAATGCAGCCAGAGCCACGACAGCACCAGCGCCAGCACGGGACCTGTCATCGACATCAGGAAAAATGCCGTATCAAAGCCCAGCCATTCCTCCAGCATCGCCCAGCTGCCGCATGCCGTCTCCAGCACCAGACTCAGTGACATCCACACGATCCAGCCGCCCAGGGCGATCCACATCACACGATAACCGTAGCCGCAGAACGCATTCCCGTATTTCAGGCGTTTCATCCGTACCTTACACCGGCAAAGCGTCGAGGAGCTTCACGATGTATTTCATGATGTTCAGGGAGTCATTGGCACCGGCTGTACCGTCCCCATCCACATCGCCGTTGGCTTTGCCCTCCGTTGTCAGAGAACCGCCGCCGAGCAGATATTTGTTCAGCACGATGATATCCAGCACGTCCACCTCGCCGTCACAGTTCGTATCGCCGTACTGCACGCCGTCCGGTGCAGGGGTGCTGTCCTCGGTGGGCTGCTCACCCTCCGTGATCGGGTAGGACTTCAGATCCGGCAGCTCATCGAGCGTAATGCAGTAGTCGCTCTGGTAGATCTCGATCAGATTGTCCACAGGGTTATTCTGCTCACTCGTCAGATAATTCATATACCACGGGCAGAAATACAGCCACGCTGCCTTGTCATTGAGAAGGTTTTCAAGGGACGGAATGGAGTCGTTCTCCGTCATCGCCACCATCTTCTCGCCGTCCGTGCTCTGCACAAGGCTGTAGAAGGTGGAAGAAATGGAGCTGAGGTTCGGCAGACCATCCACCGCATTGTACTTATCATAGCCGACCATATCCACCACATCATCACCCGGATACCAGTCCGCAGAGGTTTCATAGGTGTAGCCCGTCCACTGCCAGATCAGGTTATCCAGCCCATAAACATTCGTCAGCTGGTCATACAGCAGGCGGTAAAGCTTCTTGCAGGCTTCGGGACCTTCCGCACCCCACCAGAACCATGCGCCCTCCGCTTCGTGCAGGGGTCTCCAGAGGATCGGTACATCGGCATCCTCCAGCTTCTGCAGCTCACCTGCGATCAGCTCGATGTCCTTGAGGATCAGCTCATGCTCCCATGTGCCCTCCGTCACCGCATTCGTCACGCTGAAGGTGGTAAAGGGCGTATTGCCGGTGGATTCCACATAGAATGCCGTTTCCGTGCTGCCCTTTTCCGTGGGCACATTCCAGTGCCAGCTCACGGTAGCAATGCCGCCGTATTCATTCACCCACTCAATGCAGCGCTCCGGTGCCTGGTCACGCCAGTCGGTGGTGGTATTGTAGGCAAGGAAGTCGATGCCGCGGATAGCAGGCTGCTCGCCGGTTTTCTCCAGAATGTACTGGAATTCGGCTTCATTGTCCTTGATGAAGGTGTCCGGATCGTTCCACGAATTATAGTTATGCGAACCGCAGTACTCCTGCTGACCGGCAAGAATATGCTCGCCGTAGACATCGCAGAGGTAGTTGTACAGCCGCTTCGTGGAATCGGATGCATTCGGATTCGACAGCTGACGGGTCGGAGTGAGATTCGTCAGACTTTCATCCGCAGGCTTCAGCGTGAGATAGTCAAAGAAGGTATAGCCCCAGTACGCCTTGAGTTCAATGGTATTCGTGCCCTCCTTGAGGTTCACAACGCCGCCGGAGGTCTCCGCAAAGGCAAGGTTGTGCTTGAAGCTGACCTCGCCCTGGTTCACGCCGTTGATGTTGAGGTACTGCACCTTTTTGTTCGGATCATATGGCTCCGCATAGCAGATATTCATCTCATAAAGCCCTGCCACGGGGACATCCACCGTCACAGAAACGGTCGTGCCCTTCTGGTCAAGATAGGAAAATCCCGTGCCCGAAAAGCCCGTCAGATCGAAATCCTCGCCCGTGCCGTCCTCGGCGGTATTGCCCGCCCAGCCCTCGGTGTAGATGGTACCGCCGCTGGTGGCGCCGTCCTCGAATTCATATTTGAGGACTTCCTCCGCCGCCGTCACATCCGCAACCGGCGTCACTGCCGGAACAGTGAGTGCAGCTGCCAGCAGCAGGGAAAGCGCCGCTGTTCGTTTATTCTGTTTCATTCCAATTCCCCCTGTCTGTTTTTTAAGTAAAAAAACGGTTAAATGATGCTTATATTATAGCACAATTTTCCTCTGAATGCAATAGGCAGCGGCGGATTTTTTGAAAAAACAGGCACCGTGCCGCAAAAGCACAGTGCCCGTATCCCCTACGCCATCACGTTGGTCAGAAGCCGCAGCCTTCCGTCCTCCGCCGTCACCGTCACGCTGTCCCCCGCATGCAGTTCGCCCCGCAGCCAGAGCTTAGAAAGGGGATTTTCCACCTCACGGGCGATGAACTGCCGGATGGGACGTGCACCGTACTGCTGGGTTTCCTCCGTGACTGCAGCAGCCTGCACCGCCTCCTGCGCAACATGCACCGTCAGCCCAAGCTGCGCTGCCCGTGCCGTCACCTCCGCAAAACGCCGCATGGCAATTTCCGCAAGACTCTGCGCATTCAGACGCTCGAACACCAGAATTTCATCCATGCGCCCAAGCAGTTCCTGCGGCAGCTGACGGCGCAGATCCGCCAGCGCATCCTGCCGCTGCACCTTGGACGCCGCCTGCAGAAATCCCACGCTGCCGCCGCTGCGATGCATCCCAAGGTTCGAGGTCAGGAAGATCATGCAGTTGCGCAGGCTGATCTTCCTGCCGGTGCCGTCCGTCAGGATCCCGTCCTCAAGGATCTGCAGGAGAATGTGCAGCACATCGGGGTGCGCTTTCTCGATCTCATCGAACAGCACCACGCTGCACGGACGCCGCCGCAGATGCGTGCAGAACCGTGTTTCCTCCTCAAATCCGGCATATCCGGGCGGCGCACCGATGAGCTTTGCCACGGCATGCTGCTCCATATATTCCGACATATCCACCGTCAGCAGAGCATCCTCCGTACCGTGCAGACACCTTGCCAGCGCACGCACCAGCCCCGTCTTTCCCACACCCGTCGGCCCCAGAAACAGAAAAGAACCCACCGGACGGCGCAGATCCCGGAATCCGCTTCCGGCACGGCAGACCGCATCGGAAAGCTGTTCGATCACCGCATCATGCCCGATGATCTCCTCTTGCAGGGCGCTGCGCAGCAGCAGCAGCCGTTCCTGTTCCGCCGCCGTCATCTGCTGCAGCGGAATTCCCGTGCGCACGGATGCGATGGCTGCCACATCCTCCGTCTCCACACAGTTCTCCCCGTCCTTCATCGCATGGCGCATTGCCGCACGGGCGCATGCCTCATCCAGCAGATCGATCGCCTTATCGGGGAAGCTTTTGCCGCTGATATATTTCTCCGCAAGCTGCACACAGGCATCGAGCACCCCATCCGGGATCTGCACGCCATGGTACTGCATATAGCTCTCCCGCAGCCCCCCGAGGATGGTGCGTGTCTGCGCCGCATCCGGCTCTGCGATCTCCACGGACTGGAACCGCCTTGCAAGTGCGCCGTCCTTTTCGATGCTCTTGCCGTACTCGGTGGGCGTCGTCGCCCCGATGATCCGCAGATCGCCTCTGGCAAGGCGTGGCTTGAGCATATTGGCGGCGTCGATGGCGCCCTCGGCGGCACCCGCCCCGACGATCGTGTGCAGCTCATCAATAAAGAGGATGATCCTGCCGCTGTCCACGACCTCATCCACACACGCCCGCACACGCTCCTCGAAATCGCCACGGTACTTCGCCCCCGCCAGCAACGCCCCCAGATCCAGCGAAAAGAGGAACATTCCCTGCAGCTGCTGCGGCACCTCGCCCTTGGCGAAGCGCTCCGCAACGCCCTGCACGATGGCGGTCTTGCCCACGCCGGGATCACCGACAAGGCAGGGATTATTCTTGCTGCGCCGGGAGAGGATCTGCAGGATGCGGCTGATCTCAGCGTCACGTCCGATGAGCGGATTTTCGTGCGCCTCCGGCTTTGTCAGGAGCTTTCCGTAGCGGAACAGATTCGGCAGTTCCTTGGCAGTCGGCTGTGCCGGCGCACGCTTGCATGCGGCATACTCTCCGCTGCACGCCTGCGAAAGCGCCGTAAGATCGGCGTCAAGCGAAGCGAGAAGCTGCACCGCAGCGCAGTTTTCATCCTGCAGAATGGCGAGGAGCAGCCACTGGGTATCGGTTTCGATGCTGCCGCCCGCATCCGCCAGCGTCTGCGCCTTGCGGAACATGCGGTGCAGTGCCGGTGTCATGCAGCGGTAGCCGGGGGAGGTTTTGTTCCCCTTCCCGACAGTCAGCACAAGCTGGCGGTAGAGCCGCTGTTCGGTCATTCCCTGTGAAATGAGGATCTCCGCAGCGGTATTCGGCTGCTGGTGCAGCAGCCCGAGCAGGTAATGCTCCGTTCCGACATAGGTATGCCCCAGCTCCCCAGCCAGATACATCGCAGCATCGAGCGCCAGCACAGCGCTCTCCGAAAAGCGGTCAATATCGTAATGTTCAGTGTTTCCGGACAATCCAATCTTCCTCCTTGCATCAATGCGGTATGCTGTTTGCACAGCAGCATTATATAGTATAGCACATTCCGGATGCAATTATTGTCTATTTACGGCAGGCAAAAAAATATTTGCACACAAATCCGCCGGTGTCATAGTATGTAATATGGAACGGCTCAAGAGAGCGGAAACGTTCCAAATACGATACTTTTAAGGAGTGCTTGATTTATGAACTGTGGATGCTTTGAGGGTAACAACTGCTGCTGGATTATCGTTCTGATTCTTCTGTTCTTCCTGTTCTGCGGCAACAACAGCATGGGCAGCTGCGGCAACGGCTGCGGCAATTCCTGCTGCTAAGTACTGTCGGAAAAACAACCCCATCTCTCTGGAGATGGGGTTGTTTTTTCTGGGGTTGGCTGCCGAAGCTTGCCCCTACCCCAACCCCTCCCCCAGAGGGGGAGGGGGCAGAATGTCAAGTCAAGTGCAACACTTAGCAGAAATAAATTCAAGCGGAGAAAGAAAGCCGAGACACTTGCGAGGTCTGTTGTTAATAAGAGAAACAACAAACTGCAAATCATCCTCAGAAAGCTGACGGAAATCAAAGCCTTTGGGGTAGAAGAAACGGATTACATCATTGATGTTCTCGTTGCTTGCACGCTGCCATGGAGCATGTGGATCGGCGAAGTAGATCGTAGCATCCAGATCTTCTTCAATCCCTTTAAATTCGGCAAATTCAGAACCATTGTCGAGCGTCAGCGTGTGAATGGGGATGGGAATCTCCATCATTCGGAACGCCCTTGCAAGGGCGTTCCGAATGGACTTGCTGGTCTTATCAGGACTAACGGCAGCTACAAGCAACCGGCTTTTCCGATCGACACAAGTAACAATGCAGCCCTTTCCGACTCCACCAAGAACTGTGTCACCCTCCCAATCGCCCAGACGCTCTCTGGTTTCAACAGCCGCCGGGCGGTCATGAATGGAATGTTCGGGATGAATTGTTTGGTACTTTGAAACATTACCACGGCGTTTTTTACCATGCCTGCGAAGGTTCTTTTTCGCTGTAATCCCTTTAAAAACTCCTTTGCGAATTGCACGGTATATTGTTCCAACTGACACCTTATGTCCATTCATGGCTGCTCTCGCTGCAATGATTTCAGGCGACCAGAATTTACATAGTCCTTCTGCAATAAATGTGTACAACTCTGAGCCTTTTTGGATGACAGCTTTGCGAACACATTTCTTTCTGCGGTGGATATAGAGTGCAGTTGCTCGCCACGGATGGTAGCGATTAGGCATTTTGCTAAAGTTGCGTTTCACCTCTCGGGAGACTGACGACACGTTTCTCCCCAATTGTCGGGCAATTTCACGAAAACTTTTCTTTTCCTTCAAACTTTCTGCTATTATTTCTCTTTCTTCCAGTGTAAAATGAGTATATGGCTTCATGTTAACCTCCGTGTAATGTTTGTGTGGTAACTTCATTTTACACCTTCGGTTAGCTTGAAGTCATTGTTTTTTTGTAAACTGTTGCACTTGATATTATAACATGCCGGGGCTATGTTTGGAGGGTACTGCGTACCCTC
>JAZPZJ010000049.1:0-13671 GCA_045544635.1 Oscillospiraceae bacterium | reverse complement strand
TTTCCCGTCAGAGAACATGGGGCGTTCCGATCCCGATCGTATACTGTAAGGACTGCAAAAAGCCCATCGTTACAGATGAAACCATCTCTTCCATTGCGGATGTATTCCGTGCAGAGGGTGCCGATGCCTGGTGGGCAAAGGATACCGCTGAGCTGATTCCTGCCGATACCCAGTGTGAGTGCGG
Organism: Oscillospiraceae bacterium; assembly: GCA_045544635.1. Lineage (GTDB taxonomy): Bacteria > Bacillota > Clostridia > Oscillospirales > Ruminococcaceae > UBA3855. The sequence continues at coordinate 13,487 of JAZPZJ010000049.1, read as the reverse complement.
CTGCAAGGAATTCACCAAGGAACACGACATCATGGACGTTTGGTTCGACAGCGGCGTTTCCCATACCGCTGTGATGGATAACTACGACTGCCTGAGCTGGCCGGCTGACCTCTATCTCGAGGGTGCGGACCAGTACAGAGGTTGGTTTCAGTCCTCTCTGCTGACCTCCGTTGTTTATAAGGGTACTGCTCCCTATGAATCCGTCTGCACACATGGCTGGGTTGTTGACGGTAAGGGTCAGAAGATGTCCAAGTCCCTCGGCAACGGCATTGAACCGGGCGAGATCATTGAACAGTACGGTGCGGATATCCTGCGTCTGTGGGTAGCGTCCTCCGATTATCATTCCGATATCAGAATCTCCAAGGAAATTCTGGGACAGCTCTCCGATGCATACAAGAAGATCCGTAATACCGCAAGATATATCCTCGGCAACCTCAGCGACGGTGAGACAACATTCAATCCCGATACGGACAGCGTTTCCGATGACAAGCTCGCTGAGATCGACAAGTGGATCCTCATGCGCCTCGATGCCCTGACTGATAAGGTGAAGGCTGGCTATGACGCTTATGACTTCCACATTGTATTCCATGCAATTCACAATTTCTGCGTTGTGGATCTGTCCAGCTTCTATCTGGATATCATCAAGGACAGACTCTACTGCGAGAAGATGGATTCCGTAACACGCCGTGCAGCACAGACAACAATGTATCGTATCCTCGATACTGTTGCAAAGCTCATTGCTCCGATCCTCAGCTTCACTGCAGAGGAGATCTGGAGTTTCATGCCGCATAGCGCAAACGACGATACCGAGAGCATCTTCCTCAACGAGATGACCGCAAAGACCGGCATCACCTGCGATGCAGCATTTACTGCAAAGTGGGATCAGATCTATGCGATCCGTGAAGCTGTGAATAAGAAGCTCGAGGAAAAGCGCAACGAGAAGCTCATTGGTAAGAACCTTGAGGCAAAGGTAGTTATCACCTGCAAGACCGCAGAGCTGGCTGCACAGTTCACTGCAATGGCTGACACACTCAAGGATGTCCTGATCGTTTCCGCAGTGGAAGTGGCACAGGGCGAGACCGGTGACGAAGAAGTTGCTTATACCATTGAAAAGGCTGTCGGTGACAAGTGCGAGCGCTGCTGGTGCTATTCCGAGACCGTTGGTCAGAATGCTGAGCATCCGACGCTTTGCGCACGCTGTGCATCCGTTGTAGAATAAGATTGTAACGGCTTGCCGTCCGTAAAGGGCGGCAAGCTTTATTACAAGCAAGAACTGCCATCGAAAAGGAGGAGCTGCTTTGCTGATCATCGCAGCGATTGTCATTATTGCACTGGTCGTGATCGACCAGCTCATTAAAGTCTGGGCGATTGCCGAGCTTAAACCCGTCGGTACGATGGATTTTCTGCAGATCGGGGATCTGGACATCATGGATCTGACCTATCTGGAAAATACCGGCTCCGCATTCGGGAGCTTTGCCGGACATCGGGTGCTGCTGCTTGCAGTCACGATCATTGGTGTGGCTGCCTGCATCTATGTCATGATCCGTCACGCCAGAAAGAATCCGTTCCTGCTGTGGAGTCTTGTGCTCATCATCGGCGGTGCATTCGGGAATATGTACGACCGCATGTTCCGTGGCGGTGCAGTCGTGGATTACCTTGACCTGCAGCTTTTCGAATTTGCCATTTTCAATTTCGCAGACTGCTGTGTCTGCATCGGTACTGCAATGCTGTTCGTTTATATTCTGTTCTTCATGGATAAGGAAAAAAAGCCGGCAAAGCTGACCGAAACACCCGAACAGGAGGCACCGGATGACAAGGCATGATCTGTGTTTTCCCGAGGAAGCAGCAGGCTCCCGACTGGATAAATGGATCGCCACACTTGAGATCGGGCTGACACGCTGCGCCGTACAGGGGCTCATCGCTGCCGGCAATGTTCTGGTGGATGGCAAGCCCATCCCGAAAAACTGCCGTCCGAAGCCGGGGCAGGCGATCACGGTTGTGGTGCCGCCGCCCGAGGAAATCGAGGTCGTACCGCAGGATATCCCGCTCGATATTGTATACGAGGATGCGGATCTGCTCGTGGTCAATAAGCCCAAGGGCATGGTAGTGCATCCGGCAGCAGGGAATTATGACGAGACGCTCGTCAATGCCCTCATGTTTCACTGCAAAGGCAGTTTGTCGGGGATCAATGGAAAGATCCGCCCCGGCATTGTGCACCGCATTGATAAGAACACCAGCGGTCTTCTGATCGTTGCCAAAAATGATAAATCCCATCAGCATCTTGCTGCACAGATCAAGGCGCACAGTTTCACCCGTGAGTACGAGGCGGTTGCAGTCGGCGCATTCCGGGAACCGACCGGTACTGTGAATGCACCCATCGGGCGAAGCACGGTTGACCGCAAGAAAATGTGCGTGACGCTGAAGAATTCCAAGGAAGCAGTGACCCATTACGAGGTGCTGCGCCAGTATGGCGGCTTTGCCCATGTCCGCCTGCGCCTGGAAACGGGAAGAACACACCAGATCCGTGTGCATCTTGCCCATATCGGGCATCCCATTTATGGGGACGATGTCTATGGAAACGCTGTCAAAGGCGTTCAGGGACAATGCCTCCATGCACGCAAGATCGGGTTCATACACCCCACCACGGAGGAATACCTGGAATTTACCAGTGAACTTCCGCCGTATTTTCAGAAAATTCTAGACAGGATGGAGAAGATGTAAATGCTGACGCATCCGAAACATATTTTGATCGTATCCGACCTTGACGGCACACTGCTGCCGCCCGACAAGGTTCCGCTTGCACGGGATCTTGCAGCGATCCGCCGCTTTGAAGCGGCAGGGGGCACCTTTTCCATCGCCACCGGACGCACCATTCAGGCTGCAATTCGTTACCAGAAGGCGCTGGATCTGAAAAGCCCGATGATCGTCTATAACGGCGCAGCGATCTATGACGCCCAACAGGATACGGTGCTGTTCTCCGAATCGCTCCCGGATTCTGCTGTCGAACTGACCCGGCGTATTATGGAAGCCCATCCCCATGTGGGAGTTGAGGTGCTGCGTGCGGAGAATGCCTACGTCATCCGCAATACGGAATATGAAAAGAAGCATATCGCCCTGTGCGGCGTCGAGCCATGCTATTGCTCGCTTGACGAAGTGCCGAAGGGCGGTTGGCTGAAGGTGCTGTTTGCCATGGCGCCGGATGAAATTCCTCCGTTTATTGCGGATATCCAGCAAAGAGAGATCGAGGATGTGGATTTTATCCAGTCAGCCGATATCTTTTATGAAATGCTCCCCAAGGGAGTCACCAAAGGCAGCGCCCTGACGGCATACCACAAGCTTCCCGGAATGGAAGATACGTTCTTTGTTGCTGTGGGCGATTATGATAACGATATCGCAATGCTGCGTGCTGCGGATTTCAGTGCAGCGCCTGCCAATGCGGTTCCGGAAGCCAAGGCAGCAGCCGACCACGTGCTCACACGCACCTGTGAAGAGGGTGCCATGGAGGAACTGATCGACCTGCTCCTGCAGAGAGCCAATCATTGACTGCCGCTTATCGTCAGTCTGTAAAAATATCATGGAGGTAAACTCATGGACGAAACAATCAAAAAGCAGCTGCAAAAAACAGCCTGCAACATCCGTATGGGTGTTCTGACAGGAACATTCCATGCAAAATCCGGTCATCCGGGCGGTTCACTTTCCATCTCCGACCTGCTGACCTATCTGTATTTTGCAAAAATGCATGTGGATCCCAAGAATCCCGACATGGACGATCGTGACAGACTTGTACTTTCCAAGGGTCATACAGCACCCGCACTCTATTCCGTGCTGGCAGAGCGTGGCTTCTTTGATAAGGAAGAACTGACGCATCTGCGTCATATCGGCGCACTGCTGCAGGGCCATCCCTGCATCCATATCCCCGGCGTGGATATGTCCAGCGGTTCCCTCGGTCAGGGTATCTCTGCTGCCTGCGGTATGGCACTTGCCGGCAAGCTGAAGTCCGCTCCTTACCATGTATATACCATCCTTGGTGACGGTGAGATCCAGGAAGGTCAGGTTTGGGAGGCAGCAATGTTTGCAGCGCATTATGGTCTCGACAATCTGACAGCGATCGTGGACAACAATGGTCTGCAGATCGACGGCAAGATCACTGAGGTTTGCTCTCCGGAGCCGATCGATGAGAAATTCCGTGCATTCGGCTGGCATGTCATTCTGATGGATGCGCATGATTTCGATGATATCGAGCGTGCATTCAACGAAGCAGAGAGTGTTACCGGTAAGCCCGTTGCCATCATCCAGAAGAGTACCAAGGGTAAGGGTGTTTCCTTTATGGAGAATCAGGTTAGCTGGCACGGTACCGCACCGAATGCGGAACAGTATGAGCAGGCAATGGCAGAACTCCGCCAGCAGCTGGCAGAATTGGAGGCGTAAACGATGGCTGATGTAAAGAAGAAGGCAACCAGAGAAAGCTATGGTGAAGCGCTGGCTGCTCTGGCTGATAAGTATGAGAATCTGGTCGTTCTGGATGCAGACCTTGCAGCTGCAACCAAGACCGGCATCTTCAAGAAGGCATGCCCCGAGCGTTTCTTCGACTGCGGTATCGCAGAAGCAAATATGATGGGTGTTGCAGCAGGTCTGGCAGCAGCGGGCATGGTTCCGTTTGCAAGTACCTTTGCAATGTTCGCAGCGGGCAGAGCTTATGAGATTGTCCGCAATTCCATCGGTTATCCCGGTCTGAATGTAAAGATCGGCGCAACCCATGCAGGTATTTCCGTTGGTGAAGACGGTGCGACCCACCAGTGCAACGAGGATATCGCCCTGATGCGTACCATCCCCGGCATGACAGTCATCGTTCCGAGTGATGATGTAGAGGCAAAGGCAGCTGTGGAAGCTGCAATCCTCCACAATGGTCCGGTTTACATGCGTTTCGGCAGACTTGCAGCTCCGATCCTGAACGATCCGGAGACCTACAAGTTCGAGCTGGGCAAGGGTATCACTGTTCGTGATGGCGAGGATATCACCATCGTGGCAACCGGTCTGATGGTTGGCGAGGCTGCGGATGCTGCAGAACAGCTGGCAGCTGAGGGCATCAATGCAAGAGTGCTGAACATTCACACCATCAAGCCTCTAGATGAGGAACTGATCCTCAAGGCTGCGAAGGAAACCGGCAGAATCGTGACTGTGGAAGAGCACAGCGTGATCGGCGGTCTGGGCAGTGCGGTTGCTGACTGCGTATCTGAGCATTATCCTGTTCCGGTGACAAAGATCGGCGTGAACGATGAGTTCGGTCATTCCGGTCCTGCAGTGGATCTGCTCAAGGAATTCGGTCTGTGTGCAGATAACATCGTGGCAACAGTCAAGAAGGTGCTCGGAAAATAACGCATTTGTATCTGAAAAAAACCCCGTTCGTTTGAACGGGGTTTTTTGATTGAGAACTAGTATCAGGAGTTGCTTTCCTGCGCTTCCGTCATCATGTCAGTCATTCTCTCGTGAAACATCAGGATACCTGTGCTGCCGGAGAGAGCACGTCTTCTCACGGTCATGCCGGTGTATGCACCATCCACCAGCGCATAATAGAGGGTATCATCCGCTGCGATAAGAGAAAGCTCGGATTCTGTGCCGTCCGCCATCGTGTAATGGAAGACAGCGGCAGGTTCTGCGGTCACATCCACATCCGCATCCAGCTGGAGTTCCTCGAACGTGAGATTGGACATGGTATTGAACAGCGAATAGAATGTCTCAAATGCTTCGCTGCCCATACCGCTGATGTCCTGTCCGTCGAAGTGGTAAACATTGTTCTGTGCGTCCATTTCCATGCGGAATGTGATATCATCAACAACAGCATCCACAGAAGCAACGGAATAAAAATCAACCGGATGGATCTTTTCATTCAGGAATTCGGAAATATCCGTATTCAGGAAGCCCATGGTCGAATGCATGATCGTTGCAACCTCCTGCTCGTTTCTGTACAGCAGGTAAATGACGCCGTCATTCACATCGTAGGGGGCAATATCAATAATTGTCATTTTGCCGTCATGCCCCTTGACTGTCAGCGTTGCGTAGGGTTGATCCAGCCCGTACTGTGCAGGATCCACACCTTCGCTTACCAGACCTACAAAGGAATTCAGCTCCAGACGAACCAGCGCTGTTACCAGTGAGCTGACCTGCGCCGGGCTGATTGCAGCGTTCTTCATCGGACCTTCCATCTCCCAGGCATTGTCCTTTGTTACAAAATCGAAAATCAGCTCGCCATCACGTTCAAATGCGATTTCTGCGATCTCTACGTCCAGATAATTCAGCATGTAGGGGCTTTTGAGATAATCTGTGTCACCGTAGAGATAGATGCCACGGTCGTAGCTGATGCCGAATACGGTATCGTTGCCCGGTACCATAACATAGAAGTATTCCTGCGTCGGCGTTGCATTGCCCACATAGAGCGTGTACTCCGCTCCGCCGCCGGAACAGGTAAGTACCACCGGATCGTCCAGACCATAATCTGCAAGATGTGCGTCATCATTCTGGAACTTTGTCTCCGCAGTCAGTTCGCTCATGTAAGAACAGACAATGGAAACATAAGCGGTGTTCAATGTGATATCATGCGGATAATCTGTTTCTGTGAGTGCCCATTCACTATCGACGATTTCCATTTTGAAATTGCCTTCTTTGGTGCTGAGGTTTACCGTATCAATGGAATTCGGATTAAAGGAAAAGAGCTGCAGGGAAGCTTTTTCCTGCGTGATTGCATCTTCTTTCTGCGAAATGAAATAATCGGCAATAAGATAGCCGCCCGTAGCAAACAGAAGCACAACCACGAGAATCAGGATCAGGCGTTTCATTTTTTTGGAACTCATGAGTATCTCCTTCCCAGCCATACGCCGGCACCGATCAGTGCAACAACGAACGGCACAGCAATGAACAGGACAACTGTCGAATTGGCAGCAGCTTCAGAATTCAAGATCATGTAATCGTAATCCTTTGCCTTGTCTGCAATGCCCATATCCATATCCAGGTCGCTGTCATACATCCATGTGATGGTGGAAAGCATCAGGTAAACCGGAATGATCATGTAATCTTCCTGCAGGTTTTCATCATCAATGAATTCTGCATTACCGAATGCAAGAATCTTGGCATCGTTTCTGGCAGGACTCATGGAGTACATCGCAAGATCCAGTGTGGTTCCGACAATATCCTCATTATCCTCTGCGCCGCCGTACGCTTCACCAATGGCAGAGGATACGGAGTTACCAAGTGCGTCCTGTGTGGATACAGTCTGCATCAGGGATTCGATCTGCAGTGTGGAATCGGAAGCGTTATTGAACTGATAGAAGCTTCTGGTATTGCGCATGTATGCGTAATAACCGCTGTTGGTCATGTCGATCAGTTCGGTCGTCAGATTCGCACTGTAGTCAGAATCAGAAGCTACAAGGTTGATCCGGAAGGTGTAGGGATCTCCGACATAGATCGTCGGATCCGTTTCTGCAACGATGTCGTAGTCCATACCAATGCCGAAGTCAGTCATAATGGATTCGATGTTCTTGTAAATCACTTCGTCATCATTCGGAGACATCAGGAATGCAACATTGCCGCCTTTATCCAGATAATCATTCATTTTTCTGGTTTCATCATTGCTCAGGTCAGATTTCGGTGCAGGCACGATAATGAGTGCTGCATCCTCCGGTACCTCAGGAGCGGAGGTCAGATTCAGTTCCTCTGCCACATAGTTGTAATTGGAAAGATTTGCATGGAAGGTTTTGTAATCATTTGCCAGTGTCTTTTCGCCGTGGCCAGTCAGGAAGTAAACCTTGGAATCACGGCCGCTGACAACTGCGTCGATCGCACCGGTAATATGATTTTCACCTGTGAAATATGCAGCCTGTACGATGGAATCGCCGTCTTCATTGGTTTCCACCTCATACTCATACATGGTGTTTGCGGGCACACGTCTGATATTTTCGCCATGCCGGATCACGATATCACCCGTTGTCAGCTTCAGGTACCCGTCGGGATTGATCTGATCCAGGAGCGCAGGCTCACTGTTCGGATCGAAATCCACGAAATTAATGCAGTCATACTTGCTGTACTGATCCAGAGAATAGTACAGCGCCATGCTGTTGTCATCGGTTGCCAGATACTCCATTTCCATCAGGAAATAGAAATCCACGACCTCGCCGGAACTTTCCAGTTTGTCCAGATAAGCGGTTGTCGTATCGGAAAGCTCATACATCTTTGCAGGCGTCATATCCCATGTGATATCCAGTCTGCTTGCCAGCAGATTGAGCGGAATAGCCACTGCCAGCACCAGAACCACCAAAACGGCAGCATAGGTTGTGAACTTCCGGTTCTTGAGATTTTTTGCTTTTTTTGTATTCTGTTCCATAGTAAGACCCCTCTCAGTAATTTTGATGCGCAGTCATCAGCTGCGGCTCCAGCGCCGCTTTTCGATTGCAATGGTGATCCATGTAATCACAACAACGGTGCAGGAAAGGAAGAAGATCAGATCTTCCAGACGGAAGAGTCCCTGTGAAAAGAATACGAAGCGACGCTGCAGAGAGAACCAGCTGATGATGGAATTGAGCTTCGGATAGGACTGCACCAGTGCAGTTCCGGCGAAGGTATCCAGAAACAGCAGACCCTGCATTACGATCTCACCAAGTACAGCGGCAATGATCGCATTTTCGGAAAGCGCAGAGAGCAGCATGCCGAGTGCAATGCAGACCAGACCCCAAAGGAAGAAGCCGATGTACGCACAGATCAGGGATGACCACATAACCTCGCCCTTGATCATTGCAACGATGGGGAAGAACAGGGAAACCACCATCATGAACAGGAATACGGTTGCAATGGAAAGGAACTTTGCAAGGACGATCTTGAAGACGCTTAGGGGGCTTGAAAGAAGCAGAACCTCTGTGCCGCCCTTGCGCTCATCTGCGAACGAACGCATGGTCAGGATCGGGATCAGAAAGATGAAGTAGAAGAAATTATTGTAGAAAATATTCGGGAATGAGAATTTCAGCGTATTGCTGTCCATTGAGCCGATCGATGTCGCAAAGCTCAGTGAGAAAACAAACATGAACAATGCAGCCAGAACATATGCAAAGGGGGAGAAGAAGAAAGACTGCATTTCCTTTTTATAAAGTGAAAACATGGGCGTTATTCCTCCTCGTTGTCATAGGGATTGTCGGACTTTTCGGTGAAGTCGCTGTCCTCGGAAAGCATGTCCTGCAGCGTTGTCCGCTTTTTGCCCTGGGTCGTCAGCTTCAGGAATACCTGCTCAAGGCTGAGCTTAGCCATTGTGATCTCCACCACATTACAATCGTTGTTCAGGAAGGAGGACAGAATATCCTTGCGCACTGCTTCGTTTTCGATCTCTACTTTATATGTATACAGACCAGTGCTGATGAACTCGATATCACTGACATTGACCACGCCTTTGATATCCTTGAGCAGTCGTACCACCTTGTCCTTGTCACCCTCGACCTTGAGGTTGAGGATGGTGTTGGCAACCATGCTCTGTTCCAGATGTTCAATCGTATCGATTGCCATGATCTGTCCCTTATTAATGATGACAACACGTTCACAGACCGCACTGACCTCTGCGAGAATATGCGAGCTGAAGATAATGGAATGATCCTTTTTCAGATCGAGGATCAGATTGCGCACTTCAATTACCTGTGACGGGTCAAGTCCGACAGTCGGTTCGTCAAGGATCAGGATTTTCGGATTTCCAAGCAAAGCCTGCGCAAAGCCGACACGCTGTTTGTAACCCTTCGAAAGATTGCGGATCAGACGTCGCCGCATATCCGTGATGCGCAGACGTTCCATTGCAGATTCCACCTGTGCCTTGCGCTCAGAGCGCTTGACACCCTTGATACCTGCTACAAAATTCAGATACTCCTCCACACGCATGTCCGGATAAACGGGCGGAATTTCCGGAAGATAGCCGATGCATTTTTTTGCCTCCGCTGCCTGCTCTGTAATATCGAACCCATTGACCGTCACTGTGCCGCCCGTGGAGGGAAGAAAACCGGCAATGATGTTCATGGTTGTGGACTTTCCGGCACCATTCGGTCCCAGAAAACCCAGAATCTCATTGTCACGAATTTCGAAATCTATTCCACGCACGGCAGGATTCTTGCCGTAATACTTTGTCAGATTTTTGATCTCAACCATCAGAAAATCTCCTTTCTCAAAATCAGTACATCTATATAATAGACACACACATACAATTATTGCATAAAAACATAGACAGGGTATGAACAAAAGATGTGCGCATTATTAAATAGTAGTCAAGGTGCATAAAAACAACGATGTATTGTGCAATTGGAGGAAGGGAGGATTCACAAAGAGAGAATGCACCAGTTTATGGTTATCATATACGAGAACTGTGTTGAAACTGTGAGAGTTTACGGTGGATTTGCTAAAAATACAAGGCGTAAACTGTGCGAATCGGCTGAAATGTGAAAGAAAATTTGTGGAAGATTGAAAAGTTATTGTCAAAATAACCAAAATGAGGTATCGGGGTATGTCATATGTGACGAAAAAAATTCAAAAAAGCCTTTGATTTTATGTAAAGGCTTGACAAAGAAAATTTTATCAGATATAATTAATATGAAAATGTAGTGTTATGCAATGATTGTATCTTCACGCATTTCCAATGGCTTCAATGTGACTGCGGATTGACTGCAGTCAGATGAAAAAATGAGCGAAAGCTCAAATATTTTACGAGAGGGGAAATTACAATGCTTTTTAAGAAGAGCAAGGCTATTATTGCTGCTGCACTGTCCGCTGCGATGGTTACAAACGCAATGGTAGCAACAGTTGCTTCTGCTGCTGAGGTGGCAGGAACAAGAACCAAGGCTGAGGCTTTTGGTGATGACACATATGCAGAGCGTTTTCTGTCTCTGTACGATGATGTTATGACAAACGGCGTAGAAAACGGTTACATGAGCGAGAATGGCGCTTCCAGCAGTTCTTTCGGTATTCCGTTCCACGCAGTTGAAGAAGTAATCATCGAGGCTCCTGACTACGGTCATGAGACTACATCCGAGGCTATGTCCTACCTCGTATGGGTTGCTGCAATGAGAGATAACATTGCAAAGAACCATACATCTGCAGTTGACGAGGGCACACTTGAGTATACTGCTGACCTGGCTAAGGCTTGGAAGACAATGGAAGTTATGATCCCGACTGTACAGGATAACTTCTGGGGCGGTCAGGTAAGCGCTCAGTACTGCGGTGAGTATGACAATCCTGAGGATTGCCCGGATGTCCATGCAGCTGATGCAAACAAGACAGCTTCCAACCCCATCCACAGCTACTTCACAGGTGTTTATTCCGGTGAAGGCAGACTGTATCTCATGCACTGGCTGGCTGACGTTGAGAACTGGTATGGTTTCGGCACTGGCGAAAACTTCACTTTCATCAACACCTTCCAGCGTGGTGAGCAGGAGTCCTGTTGGGAAACTGTTCCGCATCCCTGTATCGAAGAACTGCAGTATGGTAATCCCCAGAAGGGTATGAAGGGTATCTTCAACAGAGACTCTCAGGTTGCTAAGCAGTACGCATACACCAACGCTCCTGACGCTGAGGATCGTGCAATTCAGGGTGTATACGACGCTAACCGTTGGGGCGTAGGCGATGCCACTGTATCTGCTAAGGCAGCTATGATGGGTGACGAACTGCGTAACAACATGTTCGATAAGTACTATCAGGCAATCAATACAAACACCACATGGACAAACGGCAGCGCAACAAGCGGCAGTGAAGCAGGCGGTACCGGCACATATGCAAGTGCTCACTACCTGATGAACTGGTATACATCCTGGGGCGGCGCACTGGCTTCTTCCGGTCAGAACTGGGTATGGCAGATCGGCTGCTCTCATGCGCATGAGTTCTATCAGAACCCGCTGGCAGCATTCGCTCTGATCCAGGACGCTGATCTGAAGTCCGGTATGAAGGCTCAGAACGCAGTTAGCGACTACACTACATCTCTCGAGAGACAGATGGAATTCTATCTGTGGCTGCAGTCCAACAATGGTCCGATCGCTGGTGGTGCAACAAACTCCAACAAGGGCCGTTATGAATCTTACACACCCGGCGCTTCCACATTCTATGGCATGATGTATACAGAGCATCCTGTATATGCTGACCCGGGTTCCAACCACTGGATCGGTAACCAGGTATGGGCTGTTCAGCGTCTGGCTGAGCTGTACTACTGGGTAAAGATCGAGGGTGATACTACAGGCGTTAAGCCCGGCGGTATGACTCTGGAAGCTGCTCTGGAGCAGATCCTGGACAAGTGGGTAGCTTGGTTCGTAAACAACACTGTTCTGACTGAAGATGGCGATTTCTACATTCCGTCCAACCTGAACTGGAGTGGTCAGCCTGACACTTGGAACAAGGTTGCTACAGACAACACAGGTCTGACATGTGAGATCACTGGCTACGGCAACACTGACTTTGGTTGCGTATCTTCTCTCGCTAACACCCTGATCTACTATGCAAAGGCTAAGGGCGTTGCAGCTGCTGATATCGCAGGTGGCTCTTATGATTGCATCGGTTCTGAGTACAAGTCCGGTATTGACGGCGTATCCGCAGTTGGCGGTACCGCTGCAAAGCCTGATTCTGCTGATCTGCCCGAGGCTTCTCTGTATCTGGCACAGCAGCTGATTGACCGTCAGTGGGATCTGGGTCGTGATGACATCGGTCTGACCAGAACTGACCACAACGGTTCTCTGGCTAGATTCTTCTCTCAGCCGGTTCACGTTCCGACTTCCTACACTGGTACAATGCCGAATGGTGATACCATTGCAAATGGCGCAACCTTCCTGAGCCTGCGTTCTATGTACGAGAGCCAGAGCAACTGCAAGGGCGTTAAGACTTCTCAGGAAGCTATCGACCTCGTAGCAGAGCTGAAGGCTGCTTATGAGCAGGATGTTGCTGCAGGTGCACAGTGGAGCGGCAAGAACTCTGCTTCTTCCGATGCTGGTAAGGCTGAGCTGGCAGACTTCGAGAATGTAGGCGCTGTAGAGCTGCAGTACCACAGATTCTGGCATGCAGGCGATATCCTGATGGCACTCGGTGTAATGGCTGAGCTGTATCCGGATATGACTCCCACCATCACTTATGGCGATACTGAACTTGAGGCTACTCTGTACGGTGACGCAAATGTTGACGGTGAAGTTGACGTACTCGACATCATCGTTCTGAACAAGTTCCTGCTCGGCGGCGGTAAGCTCACCGATCAGGGTGCAGTAAATGCAGACGTTGACCTCAATGGCGATCCGGATGCAAATGACTCCCTGAACATCATGAAGTATATCGTTAAGCTGATTGATGAACTCCCCGTTTGATGATTATTTCATAACAACATAAAGGAACAGGGCGGATGATCCGCCCTGTTCTTTTGCATGAAAGAAAGCCTGCTTCATTCTGAAATGCTCCCCTTTTGTTAGATAATGTGGTATAATAAAGATATACCGGAAATCAAG
>JAZPZJ010000048.1:0-18204 GCA_045544635.1 Oscillospiraceae bacterium | reverse complement strand
GACGCTGTCCCCCACACCCCCCTGCCAAAGGGATCACATCCCTTTGGAATCCCAAGGCGTTTTCCATTTGCCCCTTACAGGGACAAAGGGAAAACGTTAGAATTGCAAGAATTTCATTCTTGACAGAGGATATGAGGACGGTGCCACACTGATTCTTAATTACAATATCACCGCTGGGGACGGACTTCGGGAGAGGTCTGTCCTTTTGTGCAGGAGGAGGCTTTATGAAACGCAGGGATATCATCGACAGCAACGAAATATCGCAGCTGTATACGTTTACCCTTGGCGGCTATCCGCAGAAGGTGCTGATCGAGGGAAAACGCAGCAATCTGCCGATTGTGATTACGCTCCACGGAGGTCCCGGAACACCCATTCCTTTTTCGGTCGGATGCCGTGGACTTTTTCCTGCATTTACAGAAAAATTTATCATGGTGTACTGGGATCAGCTCGGCTGCGGCATCAATGATTATCCGATCGGTGACAGCTTTTCCATTGCTGCATTCGTGGACATGACCGCTGACCTGATCCGGGAAGTGAAACAGCTTTTCCCCGAGAACCGGATCTTTCTGTTTTCGACCTCGTGGGGTTCGATTCTCAGTGCAAAGGTCATCGAACAGGAATCGGTTGACGGCGTTGCTGCCTGCGGTCAGATCACCCGGAATGTATTTTTCAATGATATCGTGTATCATGCACTGGAGCAGTCAAAGCTTCCGGCGGAGAAACTCAAAAAGATCCGGAACATTTGCACAGAACGGATCACGGATCAGGATATGCGGCTGATCTCCGGCTGCGTCCGGAAGTATACATACGGTTATGAAAATCCAAATGGCAAAAAAGCCCCGATGGGCAGTATGATCTGGGGACTGCTGACAAGTCCCGACTATCGGTTCCGTGATTTTAAAGCGATTATGATCAACGGCTGCCAGGGAAATCTGACACTTTGGAACGAGATCCTGGCACTCGATCTGTCCGATACGCTGTGCAGTGTCAAAGTCCCCTATGTGATGCTGCAGGGGGATACGGATATTGTGGCAACCACGGAATATGTGCAGGAAGTGACAGAGAACAGCAAAAATCCCAATCTGCAGTGCCGTGTGGTCAAGGACTGCGGACATCAGCCGTCAACGGATATGATGGATGCGGTGTTTGAAGTGCTGCTTGATTTGACGAAGGAGCAGGATGCAGTATGACGAAATTCATGCAATGTCGTGAAACGGCAAGAACGGTTCTGCATACTCTGAACCGCATCTCTGTTGTGTTGACAATGCCGTTGGGACTGCTGGCACTGATCATAGAATTTGTCGGTGTACCGAAATTCCACATGATGATGGGGCGTTTGCGCATTCCTATGACTGATGATAGGCTAATGATCCTCTGTGGGGTGTGTCTTGCAGTCATGCTGATTTCTTATCTTATTCTGAAACGAATGGAATACAATGATCAAAAGGAGCAGGATTATGAGCGAAAAAAACGAAAAGAAACCAGAAAAGAAACCAAAAGAAAAAAGCATTCTTGACATTGCCCGTGAAATGGAACTGAAGCAGCGTGAAGAAGAAGCAAAGGCACGTGCGCTGGCACGGCAGGCGGAGGAAGAACGCCGCATTGCCTACGAAAAGCAGCTTCGTGAGGAACGCATCGAGCTGATGCGCCTGAAGCAGGGCGTGATCGAGGAGAGCGAAACCATCCATGAGGAGCAGGAGGAGCAGAAAAAGTACACTCTGCGCCAGAAGATCAGCAATTTCTTTTACCACAACAAATGGTGGATGGGCATTGCCTGTTTCTTTGTGGTGGTGATCGGCTTCATCGTTTATACGACCGTGACCACGGTAAAACCCGATCTGGTGGTACTGCTGGTGTCCGATGACGACTATTTCAATGCACAGTGCTCCGATGCGATCGAGATGGTGTTTGAACAGTATATTGTCGATGAGAACGGCGACGGCAAGGTGAGTGTGGATGTGTACTACATCCCGGCATCCGAGGATTCTGCGGTGCAGAGCGGCTATACGGGTGAGAGCACCAAGCTCTTTGCGGAATTCCAGATGGGCGAATCCCTGATTGTGATCTCCGACAGTGCGGCGGATACTTTCATTGTGCCCGACAGCACACTGGATGATCTGGAACCTGCGTTGGGCAAGTATGCACAGACAGAGGGCTTCCGTTTTTATCTGCATGATACCAAATTTGCAGAAACTGTCGGTTGGGAGGAACCGCTGGATGAGGATATCTACATCGGCATCCGTAAGGTAAAGGAAACCTTTACCTTCAAACAGGAGATGCAGGAGAATTACGATATCGCATTCCCGGCGCTGCAGAAATTTGCAGAGGAGTTCGGTACCCCTGCGGAATAATGTACGGATCACAAAAAAACGGCACATCTTTCGATGTGCCTTTTTTTGCTGCCCGGAAAGAAAACGCCCGTCCCATTTCGGGACAGGCGTATGGATCGGATTAATAATTCTTGATGGTATCCGCATTGAAGAAGCTGTCGCTCTCGGTGTAGTAATCGTTTGTCTCCAGAGAGGTGAAATCTTCATCATCAGAATCGGGCAGTCTTGCACCGCAAACACCGCAGAACTGGAACTTCTCGTTTACCTCTGCGTCGCACTTCGGGCAGATCTTATAGCCACGGATGCTGTTCAGCTCGAAACGCATCTTCTTAATACGGCGGCGTCTTGTATCAATGTCATCGCAAAGAGCCTTCATGACATTACGATCCTCGTCAGGATTCTTGTAGTACTTCTTGCCGATATCAGCAAAAATTTCTACAATACGTTCTTCCTCATACAGGATCTTTCTCTTCAGATTGGTAACCTCGGAAGCATTTTTTGCCTTTTCTGTAACGCCTCGGCTTGCACCGCTCAAACTATCAATGATTCCCATAATTCTCATCTCCTATACGTCAAGACGAAACTACAGCCGTCGGCTGCAGCTTCATCAGAACTTATTCTCTACTATAAATTATACAACATTTTTAGAATTTGTCAAGGGTTTTTTGGATAAATCTTTAAAAATTCATAAATTATTTTCAATTACGCTTCGACGGGAGAGAAACGAATACGGATTTTCGGCATTTTCTCAATTGTCGCATAAGCATTGTACAGACCATCCTCACAGGACAAATCGTTCTCGCCGTTTGCGGGCGGTGCGAAGAGCTTCAGTGTCATGTCGCAGGGACCGGTGAGGGGCTTCTGGTAGAATGCAGACATCAGGTCAATGGTCTTTGCCTTCGGGGATTTGTAGAACCAGAAACCGTTGATTTCCAGCATGTAGTTGCCTTCATCCTCGAATGTGATTTCGCAGAAGGTCGGATTGCCTTCAAAGTGCAGCGGGATTGCCAGACCTTCGGCATCCTCGGAATTACCCCAGCGCAGAGTCACCGGGAGCTGAACTTCCTCGCCCTCGGTCATCTTCGGGAGGAAGCGCTCGCTGTGGATGAGTTTTTTGTAGGTCTCCATAACAGGCTGTGCAATGCCGACATCGGGATTATTGGGGTCTTCGATCTCGAGTCCCAGTCTGCCTCTGTCACGGAACTGGTAGAATGTGAAGCCCGTGAACCAGTCTGCATTGTCCTCTTCCAGAATATCGCAGAATTCCTGTACCATGGCAGCCTGATCGTAAGCACCCGTTACATCGCCGTCCGCATTGAATTCGGACATGATCATGGGCTTTGCTTCGCCGCCGTTGAGGTAGCAGTAACGTTCATAGCTTGCCTTTGTCATATCGTACACATCCCGCACCTTGCTGCGGCTGTGGCTGTTTCCGCCCGGTTCTGCCACGTCATAGGGCCAGCCCCAGTGCAGTGCCATGTACTTGTCCACGGACCAGATGTCCGCAGCCGGAATGGTCTGTGCAAATTCAGCTTCCTTTTCCATTTCTTCCTTACCAAGGTGTTCCACACCGCCGATGCAGATGATGGTCTGGACATTGGGGGCGTTTTCCTTGATGATGCGGGAAGCACGCACGAAGAAATCAGCAACTTCCTGATAGGAGCATCTTCTGTTGAAAGAGAACCAGTTGCCGGTCGCTTCATGATTGATACGCAGGAGCACTCTGCCGAACGGACGCAGATCCTGACCGATGGCAGCCAGATGCTCATCGGAAACATGCGGATCAATGGTCAGCGTCAGGGTGACGTCCTGTCCATGGGCACGGATCTCACGCATATAGTTGAACGGTTCATCCTCGGTATTGCCGCCGAGACCGCCCTTGTAGGTGAAATAGTCATCGTAGGGATAATCCCAAGCAAAGCTGACATCGGGGTTTGCGTGTACCACGCTTGCTCTGCCCGGCCAGCCTTTATCGAGGGGATAGTAGCAGTACATCAGGCTGATGCTTCTGTGCGGTCTGCCGAGGGTGTGCAGGATATAATCCTGATTCACATATTCGCCTCGTTCGCTGCCGTCACCGAGATCTACAGCGCACTTGGCTTTCCCCATATGGATGCTGTAAAGTTTTTCCATGTCATTCGTTCCTTATCTGTTCATTGTTTTTGCCGATTGGCATACATTATCATTATACCTGAAAGCACACAGGATGTCAATAACAAAAATGGGATTTTCTACTGCCCATTTGCAGAAACAGCCCCTGCGGGATCACCGCAGGGGCTGCTGTTGTCAGGAACGACGGGAAATGTTGATGCTGTCGCACCATGCACGATAGCTTTCAAAAGGATTCTGCGAGGGGATATAGACGGTGTAGGTCTTGGTGTGGGTCTGTGTTCTTGTCTGCTTGTCCATGCCCATGATGGCGCTGTAGGTAACGATGACCCTGACGGTATCTGCAAATACCTCAAGCTGTACGGGCAGGTCGAAGGATTCCTGACAGTAGATCGTGAAATCACTTTTCAGAGGATTGCCGTACTGAAAGAGCGCACACTTTTTCTCATTGCCGGTTTTGTCGATTGCACGTTCAAACTCCACCTTTTCGATTTTCACATCGGAATTACCGATATTCTGGATCTGCAGCGGAATGACGCCGTGCACATTGTTCCAGCAGGGTTCCGGCTCCGTTTTCAACAGGATGGGATAACCTTTCTGTGCTTTTTTGGTCCAGAAATCATATTGATGGGATGAAAGCATCAGCTTGATCTGCGGGCGGTATTCCGTTTCATACATCCTGCGGGTTTCCTCCGCTGTTTTCTGCCGGTCTGTGAAAATGGGAACGATGATACCGATGACCGTCACCAGACCGCCGTATACGGCACCGACAAATTCCAGCAGATCACTGTCGTGGCGGCACATCAGATACAGCGGAACCGCCAGTACCAGCACCACGGCACAGAGCAAAACAAGATGCAGCAGCATTTTTTTATCCATATTCCATGTCCTTTCTGATAAAATCAGCAGCGCTGGCAAAAAACTGCCGGCGCTGCGAAAACATTATACGTTGAACAGCAGATCTGTGTAGGACGGCATCGGCCAGTCCTTTGCAGGCATAATGGTCTCAAGTGTATCCACAGCCTTGCGCAGATCCTGCATCACGGTGAAGATATCACTGCGGCAGAACTTTGCAGCGGCTTCAATATTGTGGATTTCCTGTACCGCATAGAGCTTCTCATCAAGCACATCGCTGTATTCGGAAACGCTTGCGGTCAGTGCGGACAGACGGGTTGCCAGACCGGTTTCCAGTGCAGCGTCAATGCCCAGAGATTTTTTGGAAAGCGCAATATCGCAGACTTCCTTGGAGTAGCGCATCGCAGCGGGAAGAATCTGCTTTCTTGTCATATCCAGCATGGTCAGTGCTTCGATGGTGATGACCTTCGTATAATTTTCCAGAAGAATTTCGGTTCTGGATTCAATTTCCACACGGCTGTATACCTTGAAGCGTTCAAATACGGAAACGTATTCTTCCTTCGTGTAGAGCGGTACGCAGTCCACAGTGGAGACCAGATTCGGCAGACCCCTGCGCTCTGCTTCTGCAACCCATTCGTCGGAATAGCCGTTGCCGTTGAAGATGATCTGCTTGTGCTCCTTGATGGTGCGCACTAGCAGCTGCTTGAGAGCCTTGTCGAAGTCCTCTGCCTGCTCCAGTTCATCTGCAAACTGACGCAGCTCTTCAGCCACGATGGTGTTGAGGATGGTGTTGGTGCAGGAGATGGAATCAGCAGCACCGAGCATACGGAATTCGAACTTGTTGCCGGTGAAGGCAAACGGAGAAGTTCTGTTTCTGTCGGTGGTATCCTTCTTGAAATTCGGCAGTGCATCCACGCCGATGTCAAATTCTGCGGTGTTGGAAACATAGGGCTTGCCGCTTTCGAGCGCTTCGATGACTGCCTCCAGCTCGCTGCCGATAAAGACGGAGATGATGGCAGGCGGTGCCTCGTTGCCGCCGAGTCTGTGGTCATTGCCGGCAGATGCAGCGGACAGGCGCAGAAGCGGCGCATATTCATGCACACCCTTGAGGATCGCACACAGGAATGTCAGGAACTGCATGTTGTCCTGCGGTGTTGCGCCGGGATCGATCAGGTTCTGCCCGTCATTGGAGGTCAGCGACCAGTTATTATGCTTGCCGGAGCCGTTGATGCCGGCAAAGGGCTTTTCGTGCAGCAGGCAGATCAGACCGTGCTTGCGTGCGATTTTCTTCATCAGCTCCATGGTGAGCTGGTTGTGATCGGCTGCGAGATTGGACGTGGTGAACACGGGTGCCAGCTCATGCTGTGCGGGCGCAGCTTCGTTGTGCTTGGTTTTGGCATAAATGCCGAGCTTCCACAGCTCGTGGTCAAGCTCCTTCATGTAATCGGATACACGCTGCTTGATGTTGCCGAAGTAGTGATCCTCCAGCTCCTGTCCCTTGGGGGGCTTTGCGCCGAAGAGCGTTCTGCCGGTGATGATCAGATCCTCACGCTTGTCATAGTCCGCCTTATCAACGAGGAAGTATTCCTGCTCCGCACCGACCGTTGTCATGACGTGGGTCGCTGTGGTATTGCCGAAGAGGCGCAGGATACGCAGTGCCTGCTCGCTGACCACGTTCATGGAACGCAGCAGGGGCGTGTTCTTGTCGAGGATCTCACCCGTATAGGAGCAGAATGCAGTCGGAATATAGAGGGAATCATCCTTGATGAAGGCATCGGAGGAAGGATCCCACGCTGTATAGCCTCTTGCCTCGAAGGTGGTACGCAGACCGCCGGACGGGAAGGAGGATGCGTCGGGTTCACCCTTGACCAGTTCCTTGCCGGAGAATTCCAGCAGGATCTTGCCGTGGCTTGTGGGTGTGACAAAAGCGTCATGCTTCTCAGCGGTAACGCCGGTCATGGGCTGGAACCAGTGCGTGTAGTGGGTAGCGCCGTGTTCTACCGCCCAGTCCTTCATGGCATTTGCCACAACATCTGCAACCGCAGGATCAAGGGCAATGCCGAACTGCTTGGTGCGCTGTACGGCTTTATAGATATTTTTCGGGAGTCTGTCACGCATGACAGTATCGCTGAATACATTACAGCCGAAGTACTCCGGAACATTGGCAAAATTAGTGGGTTCTGACATAAGAAAGCCTCCTTACAAAAATAACGCTCCGAATCAGATTGCTTTTGCACATCAGAATCGAAACGCTATTGTTTCTTGTATTATCAGGTCTGGTATAATCATACACCAAATTTGCCATTTTGTCAAGGGATTTTGCGAACTTCGGCAGTTTGATTGAAAATTCGGCATTTGCATGGGGATGGTTTGGCAGAAATGGCTCTTGAAACGCAGCGGTGTGATTGTCCGCAGCCCGGAAATGGCTTTGTTTCTTTGTCCTGTAAAAATTGGGATGCTTTTCTTGACATGGCGCAAAAAATATGTTACAATATAAAAATGAAGACGATTTTCATTTTTGAAATTGGAGGAGAACCGTAATGAAACAAGGTTCAGGCTATAAAACCAGACAGAAGGAGCAGGTGCTGCAGTATCTGCGGGCACATGCAGGGCAGCATGTGACGGCGCAGGATATTTCCCGGCATCTGTCCGATTCCGGCACACCTGTGGGGACGGCGACGATTTACCGCTGTCTTGACCATCTTGTGTCGGATGGCGTACTGCGCAAATACACCATTGACAGCCGCACCTGCGCATGCTATGAGTACCAGCCGCATTCCGAGGAATGCAGCCGGCATTTCCATCTCAAATGCATATCCTGCGACAAGCTTTACCATGTCACCTGTGAGCATCTTTCCACGCTTTCCCACCACGTTCTCGAACACCACGGATTTTCCATCGACCCGTCGAAAACCGTGCTTTACGGGATCTGTGAAGCGTGTCATGGAGCGCAGTCATGAGGCGGCTGCCGATCCTGCTTGCTGCAGGAGTCCTGCTGCTTTCCGCCGCAGGCTGCCAGACGCAGACGGCGCAGGCGGATGACCGCCTGCAGGTCGTGGCAACGGTCTTTCCGCAGTATGATTTTGCCCGTGCCATTGCCGGGGACTATGCGGATGTGACACTGCTGCTGGCGGCAGGGCAGGAGATTCACAACTACGAGCCGACCCCGATGGATGTGGCAGAGATCGCACAGTGTGATATTTTCCTGCGGATCGGCGGTGAATCCGAGGTCTGGACGGATACCCTGCTTGACGCTCTGGATACCTCGCAGATGGATGTGGTAACGCTCATGGACTGCATAGCGCAGCCGCTTGAGGAAGAACACCACCACCATCATCATCATGAAGGAGAAGCGCATGACGAGGCGGAAGCGGAAGAGGACGCCCATGCTCACGGTGAATTTGACGAGCATATCTGGAATTCTCCGGTCAATGCCATTGCGATGATGGAAACGGTCTGCGCCGCTCTCAGTGCTGCGGATCCTGCGCATGCGGAGATTTTCCGGGAACGTGCAGATGCTTATATTGCGCAGCTTTCTGCGCTGGATGCGCAGTACCGGATGCTTGCACAGAGCTGTGAGGATCCCGTGCTGATAATCGGTGACAAGTTCCCGTTCCGCTATCTTGCGGCAGAATACGGATTCCACTATGCGGCAGCGTTTACAGGCTGCAGCAGTGAAACGGAACCGACCATCGGTGCCATGGCAGCGCTTCTGGAAGAAGCGGAACACCATGGCCTGGATACCGTATTCTATCTGGAGTTTTCCTCTTCGAAGATCGCTGACCGCATCTGTGATATGACGGGTGCGCATGCGGTCATGCTCCACCCCTGCCACAATGTTTCCAAGGAGGATATGGAAAATGGCACCACCCTGCTCGATCTGATGCAGGAGAATTATGAAGTAATCAAGGAGGCGCTGACATGACGCCCATACTGACCTGCGACAATGTTACCGTGCGCTTCGGCGCCAATACCGTACTTGACAAGCTCAGCTTTCAGGTCGAGCCGGGGGATTATCTCTCCGTGATCGGCAAGAACGGATCCGGTAAAAGTACACTCATCCGCTGTCTTTTGCGGCTTTGTCCGCTGACGGGCGGCAGTATTACCACAGCGGAGGATTTCAGCCCCCGGGATATCGGCTATCTTCCGCAGCAAAGCCACATTCAGCGTGATTTCCCCGCAACGGTCGAGGAAGTTGTGCGTTCCGGCTGTCTGGGACACCACAAGCTCCTGCCGTTTTATGCAAAGCAGGACAAGCTGGAGGCGGAGAAGAATATGCACCGTCTTGGCATCTGCAGCCTGCGCAAGCGCAGCTACCGTACACTTTCCGGCGGTCAGCAGCAGCGTGTGCTGCTGGCGAGGGCGCTGTGCGCAACACAGAAGCTCCTGCTGCTCGACGAGCCTGTCACCGGATTGGATCCTGCGGTTTCCGCAGAGTTTTATGATATCATCCGTGAGCTGAACCAGCAGTGCAATATTGCGATCATTATGGTATCCCATGATATCGAAAAGGGACTGAGGGATGCAAAGCATGTGCTGTATCTGGACGAGACAACACAGTATTTTGCGGAAATTGATGCGTTCCGGCAGTCGGAAACGGCAAAGCAGCTCTATCGTGAACTGGAGCCGCATGCGCATCTGCGTGCGATGACAGCGGAAGCACTGCGCAGCTGCGAGGCTGAACAGGGTGTTTCGCATGCCCATCTGCGGGAGGTGACGGAAAATGGATAATCTGCGTACGCTGCTCAATCCCGATATCTGGAATTATACGATCCAGCCTGCCCTGATCGGCGGTATTGCGCTGGCGGTCTGCGCAGCGCTGCTGGGCGTGACGCTGGTGCTGCGGCGGTATTCGATGATCGGTGACGGTCTGTCCCATGTGGGCTACGGCGCACTTTGCGTGGCTTCTGTGATGGGACTGGCACCGCTGCAGGTGGCAGTTCCCATCGTCCTCATTGCGGCATTCCTGCTGTTCTGGCTGACAGAATCGGGGAAGCTCAAGGGGGATTATGCGATCGCACTGTTCTCGACAACGGCGATGGCGATCGGCATCCTCTTTTCGTCCAAGGCAGGATTGACCAACGATGTCAGTCACTACATGTTCGGCAGCATCATCGCACTCGACAAGGAGGAGGTGATCCTCTGCGTTGTGACGGCGGTGGTGGTCATTGCAGCGTTTCTGTTCCTGTACCATCGCATTTTTGCGGTGACCTTTGACCGCAATTTCTCAAAAGCAACGGGTATTCCTGTGAACGTGTACAACATGGTCATCGCCGCACTGATCGCTATTACTGTGGTGATGGGCATGATGCTGATGGGAACGCTCCTGATCTCCAGCCTGATCGTTGTGCCGACGCTATCGGCAATGCGCTTGTGCCGCAGCTTCAAGGGTGTGGTGATCAGTGCTGTATGTATTTCCGTGAGCTGCTTTGTGATTGGATTTTTCATTGCGGTCGCAATGGATTTTACCCCCGGTGCAAGCGTGGTCGTCACGAATGTGGCGTTCTATCTGCTCTGCTGTCTTATTGCAAAGATTCGGGGAGCAGAATAAAAAACGGGGCTGCTGCCCCGTTTTCGTTCAGTGCCCCTGTTTGACCGGCGGTGTATAGATCTTGACCGGCGCATTGCTCTGCGACAATGCTGTGATCCGGGCAGGATCCGTCGGCTGCGGTGTATAGATCTTGGTCGGCAGTTCGGCAGTCTGCATGCTCATGCCCCCTTTACAGATACGGTGTGATGCGGTCAAGATATTCCTGTTCATGCCGCAGGATATGCGCTCCCTGCTGCTTGAGATCCTCCGGAATGTTCTGGTTGCGGTTGAGCACCTGATGCAGCTGCACCATCCCCATGTTGGTGCCTTCCACCATGAGCTTGGCGGCTTCCTGCGTGCTGATGCCGCCGATGCTGTGCATTTTGATGGTCATATCGCTGCAGAGCTTGGCAAGGGTGCCCTGCTCCACCGGATGCTGGTAGATCTTTGCCATCTGTTCTGCGATCGCAAGCTTCTGGGCATCATAATAGCAGCGCTGGTCGGAAAGCTCCTGCCGCAGCTTGGTATCCTTGACCTCGCCCATCAGCGTGGTGATGCTGTCCGCACCGACGGCGGCATTTTTATAAAAGCCGTTCAGCACGGCTTCAACGGGATTTTTGTGATCGGTTTTGTGATCCATTTTCTGTGCTCCTTTCTTTTGCTGTATGGTGGTAGTATGCGGTGGAATTTCGGAAATATACATTTTGATTTGAAATCTGGAGGAAATATGAAAGATTATTGCAAAATTCTGGGCTTTGCGTTAATGGCGGAGATCCTGACGCTCTTCATTAACCTGACGCTTGCCTTTTCAGCTTCGGTCGTGTTCCGGATCATTACAAGCATCTGTACGGTTGGTATTCTGACGGGACTGATGGCGCAGGCAGGGCATAATATCGGGAAATCCGACCGCAAGCTGCTTCATCGGGATCCGGAAGCGGTAAGACCCTCTAAAATGCTGTATCTGGGGATGACGGCGATGGTTCCGTATGCGGCTTGCTGGGTACTGCTGCTGCTGGCAAAATGCGGTGTGCTTGACGGCGGCTTCTATCGGTTCTACAAGCTCCTGTGTGCACCGTTTTTGCAGATCTGCAATCTCATCTGCGATGATGTAACGGCGGCGTCCCTGCCTGCCTGGGGACTGGTCGTGCTGGCGCTGCTGACCTTTGTGCCGTATCTGGCGGTTGTGATTGCTTACCGGATGACCGTGCGTGGGGAGAGCGTGGAAAATGTGATGTACCAGTGAGACGGCGCATTGAATATGAATGAAGAATAGATATGGGAGGTCACTATGACAATTCAGGCATTATTTGATCAGATCATGGAAACGGACTGCACCGCATACCGGAAGCTGTGGTTCAATGTGTATGAGGATGTGGATGCTTTCACGATGGAAGCGGCGTTCGATGAGGAAACCTTTGTCATCGGGCGGGATGATCCTGCTTTTGTTGCTGAAAAAAGCACGCATTGGGAAACTGTCCTTTCCGAAGTGCAGACATTGGCGGAGGAATTCTGCCAGCGGAATGGAGCGAAATTCAGCCACCTTTCAGAAATCGCCTATGGCTTTGTGGATGGCGATCTGGAATATCTGCGGCAGGAGGAAACCCCGTCACAGGCGGACACAGAACGCTTCACAGCGGAGGATTTTGCGGATTTCAATATCGTAAAGCTTCACGCATGGATCAGGGTGTATGTGGACAGGGAGGTGCAGAAACAGCTGCCGCTCCCATTGTTTCCGCCGATGGATGCGGCAGAGGAGGAACTGCGGAAATACAGGAAATTCCTTGCGGAACATATGGATTATGAGAAGTACAATTCTATGAAATGATAAAAATCCCCCGAAAGCCAATCGCTTTCGGGGGATCGTTCTATCAGATATTGAATACATCCTTAATGCTGTCATAATGCAGGAAAATGCCCTGCTTTGCAAATTCCTCGATCTGCGCTTTGTCCGCCAGCATGAAGCCCGTGGTTTCACGAAGCTGGGGTGTTACATCATCCTCGGTGAAATCCATCATGAAGCGATAGATGTCCACGAAATAGTTGTCGCCCTTGCTCTCTCTCCGGTAGCTGAATTGATAGCCGCCCTCGGCATTCTTCACATCCAGTCCCGTTTCCTCCAGCACTTCACGACAGACTGCATCATAGGAGGATTCGCCGGCAGTCACACCGCCGCCGGATACCTCCCACCAGCCCGGTGCCCAGTGCTTGTCCAACGCTCTCTGCGTGATGAGGAACTTCCCGTCCGGACGGCATACCACGCCCAGCACGGTCAGATGATAGTCACCGTCCGCCATTGTGAAGTCATTGCGCTCCATCGTGCGTCCGGTCAGCTGCTTGTTGATGTCATAAATATCCCAGTATTCCATTTGTTGAACCTCCGAAAAACATGATTTCATTCCTGTTATGAGTATACCATAAACCGGCAGATTTTGCAAGTGGTTTCTGTTTCTTTTCGGAAATGGTCGGGCAAATCCGCCAGTTTGTTCATTTCTGAACTTCTGCTGTGCGATAATAAAGATATCGAAAATGTGCCGGATCAGTTGAAATTACGGCGCTCCTGTGCTATAATAAAACAGACAGTACATGCTCGGAAAGGAAGAATACCATGGAACAGAATTTCATCAAACCGCCCGTAGAAGTCCGTTATGCCGGGGAGCTGGCAGCACTGGCGGCGTCCGATACGGGCAGAAAACCCGAAAACTGGAAGCTTTCCCCGAAGGCAGTCCGCACCTTCATCCTCGGCGGTCAGGTGACGCAGCCCGATGGTACATCGGTGCAGATCAGCCGAAAATTCTACGGCAATGACGCCCTTGTGGAGCGCTGCATCATCACCCTCGCCGGCAGCCGGGGACTGATGCTCGTCGGTGAACCCGGTACGGCGAAAACGATGCTCTCGGAGCTGCTCTCTGCTGCCATCTGCGGTGTGAGTACGAACACCGTGCAGGGAACTGCCGGTACCACGGAGGACATGATCAAGTACAGCTGGAACTATGCGCTGCTGCTTTCCAAGGGCCCGTCCCGGGAAGCCCTCGTGCCTGCGCCGCTGCTTATCGGCATGGAAAAAGGCATTTTTGCCCGCTTTGAAGAAATTACCCGTACCCCTGCGGAAATTCAGGACAGCCTGATCTCTGTGATGAGCGACAAGATCCTGAATATTCCGGAACTTGGCGATGACGGCTTTGTTTTTGCAAAGCCCGGCTTCAACATCATCGGGACAGCAAATACCCGTGACAAGGGCGTCAACGAAATGTCCGGTGCGCTGAAAAGAAGATTCAACTTCGAAACTGTTGCGCCCGTCCGGGATGTCAAGCTTGAAAAGGAGATCATCATTCGTGAGGCGCAGGATCTGGCGGCGGCAGGGCACATCGACCGACCTGTGGACGAGGATGTCGCAGAGCTTCTGGCGGTGACCTACCACGAGCTGCGTGAGGGTGTGACTGCGGAGGGAACCATGGTGGACAGACCTGCGGCGGTCATGAGCACTGCTGAGGCGGTTTCCGTCTATTTCCAGACGCTCAGCCATGCGTGGTACTACGGTGACGGCAGGATCGACCTGCGGATGCTGACGGAAAATCTGCTCGGTGCCGTCTGCAAGGAAAACCGTGACGATCTTGAAAAGCTCAAGGGCTATTTCCATACGGCAGTGAAGGAAAAAAGTGCGAAAGAGGGCGGATTATGGAAGGATTATTACGAAACGGGCAAATATCTGAAATAATCCCGTTTGATATGGCGCAGCCCGTGCTGCTGTTTCCGGTGCGCCATCACAGTCCCGTTTGCTCGTACCAGCTTGTGCGGACGATCGAAAGCTACCGCCCCGATATCATCCTGATCGAAGGGCCGGAAAATGCAAACGATCTCATTCCTGTCCTGACCGATGCGGAAACCACGCTGCCGGCAGCGATCTATTATTTCTACAAGGACACCGGAAAGCTTGTCAGCGAGGAAGCGGAGGACTACCACTGCTACTATCCGTTCCTTTACGCCTCGCCCGAATACAATGCGATGGCAATGGCGAAAAGACTCGGCATTCCGGCACAGTTCATTGATCTGCCCTACAGTGAGATCCTCATTCATACAAGTGAAGCGAAGGGGCTGCGCAGTGCGCAGGAAAAGCACAGCTATGCGGATGACGCCTATCTTGCCAAGAGCCGTTTCTATGCGAAGATCTGTGAGAAGACCGGTCTGCGCTGCTTCGAGGAATTCTGGGAAAAGTATTTCGAGATTGACGGCATCCGCCGCACTCCGGCGGAATTTGTCCGCCGTATGTACACCTACTGCATCCTCACAAGACAGGATACACCGCAGGAGGAGCTGCAGGAGGACGGCTGCCTTGCCAGAGAACAGCATATGGCGTTTCGCATCCGGGAGGCAATGGCGCAGCATGGGAAGGTGCTGGTCGTGACGGGCGGTTTTCACAGTCCCGGTCTGCATGCGCTGCTGCAGACGGAGATGCTGCAGCCGCCGAAGCTGCATCACTTTTCGCACGATGTCCAGAATTGCTATCCGATTGCCTATTCCTATGAAGCGGCAGATGCGCTGCGTGGCTATGCGGCAGGTATGCAGCATCCGCAGTTTTATGATGGGATCAGTATTGCGCTGCAGTCCGGTACGGCACCGGAGGGGCTTTATCGGGAACAAACACTGGATCTTCTGGCGAAAACCGCCAAGGAATCGGCAAAACAGGATATTCCCGTTTCCATTGCCGATGTGACGGCGGCATTTTCACTTATGGAGGGGCTGGCGGCGCTGCGTGGTGCGCAGGAATGCGGGATGTATGAACTTTACGACGGCGTGACGAGTGCCTTTATCAAAGGCGAAAAAACTTTGGCATCGGCAATGCCTCTTGAGATCCTCGGGCGGCTTGCAACGGGCAGCGGTGTCGGCAGGATCGGTGACCGGAGCCATGTGCCGCCGCTGATTGCGGATTTTGAGGTGCAGTGTGAACGCTTCCGGCTCAAATCCCGCAGCGCCGTGCCGCAGGAACGGGAGATTGCGCTGTTCCGCAAGGGAAAGGGCATGGAGGAAAGCCGTTTCTTTCATCGGATGGAATATCTCGGCACGGAATTTGCGCAGCGGCTCAAGGGTCCCGACCTGCACAGCGGTACGGACAGAAGCCGTGTGCGTGAGGTCTGGAAATACCGCCGCACGCCCCATGTGGATGCGGTGCTCATTGACCATACCACGGATGGCGTGAATCTGGAGGAAGCCTGCCGCACGCTGGCAGTCCGTGCGCTGCAGCGTGAGCGCAGATGCGAGACTGCGGCAAAAACGGCAGTGGACTGCTTCCTGATGGGGATCACACTGCCGCCGCAGGACACGGCGCTGATGGAGGAAATTCTCGTGAATGACGGCGATTTCTTCTCCATCGGAAAGGGGCTGTACTATTTTGACATGCTCCATTCCCTGCGCAGTCTCTATGGCTTTTCGGATGACGCCACGCTGCGCTATCTTACGCAGTGTTTCGGCAAGCTTCTTGCAATGCTCCCGTCCATGGGCAATGTACAGGCAGAGCAGGCGGACGCATGCATTGAAATCTGCCGTCTGCTTTATGGTGTGACAGGACGCCTTCTGCCGCACCGCCGTGCGGAGCTGGTACTTGCGCTGGAGACGCTGGCGCAGCGTGATGCGAAGGAGCCTTCCGTTTACGGTGCAGCCTGCGGTCTGCTCTATGCGATGGACAGCCGCCGCCGTACCATGGCGGAAACGGCAATGTGCGGCTATCTGCGGGGAACACTCACAATGCAGAAGCAGGGGGCGCTGTTTCTCAAGGGCTTGTTTGAAACGGCGCGGGATATTGCCCTGACGGATGCAAACTTTCTGCGTATGGCGGACGAACTCATGGCGGGTATGGAATTTCAGGACTTTCTGGAGATCCTGCCGTCACTGCGGCTGGCGTTCAGCTATTTTACACCATCGGAGATCCGGCATACTGCCGAATCTGCGGCAGCAATGCACGGAAGCAAGGCGGAGGATGTCCTGCGGACATCGGCGATGGATGAGGAATTATACATATTCGGTGCCGAGCTGGATCGTGAGATCTGCGGCACACTCGGAGAGGGGGCAGGCGCATGACACAGACGGAACAGGCACGGGAGCAGGCGATCAACCGCTGGCGGCTGGTACTGGGCAGCCTGTCCGACCAGCAGCTTGCATTCGGCGGCAGCGCAGCGGATATCCGCCGGTTTGAGAGCATGGAGGAGCTGCTCGACTACCTCTACAGCCGGGCACAGGGAGAGGATGTACGCAGTGAGCGGGGCGCCGGCACGGGCGGCTCCGTGCTGAGTGCGGCAAAATGGATCACGAAAGTCCGCAAGCTCTTCCCGAAGGCGACTGCGGAGGTGCTGGAAAAACATGCCCTCGATGAATTCGGAATGACCGAGCTGATCACAGATCGGAAGGTGCTTGAGAAGCTGGAACCTGATCTGGATCTGCTCAAGTCCATTCTCCAGCTCAAACACCTGATGAAGGGGGAGGTGCTGGAAGCGGCAAAGCGGATCGCCGCTGCAGTTGCAGAGCAGCTGCGGGAAAAGCTCGAAAACAGCGTCCGCCGCTCGATCCTCGGCAGGCTTGACCGCAATTCCTCCAGCAATGTCCATTCAGCACGGAATCTGGACATCCGGAAAACTATTCGCCGCAATCTCCGGCACTATGACACGGAGCACGATCAGCTTGTGCTGCAGGATGTGTATTTCAGCAATCGGGTGAAAAAATACAGCACCTGGCGTGTCATCATCGCCATCGACGAGAGCGGGTCCATGGCAGGATCGGTGATCTACAGTGCTGTGATGGCGCAGATTCTGTCAAAGCTTCCGTTTGCCGACGTCCGGCTGGTGATATTTGACACAAATGTGGTGGATCTGTCAGCGCAAGCCGATGATCCGGCACAGATCCTCATGAGCGTACAGCTCGGCGGCGGTACGGATATCGGCAAGGCACTGCGCTACTGCGAGGGACTGATCGAAACGCCCCACCGCACCTGCGTACTGGTCGTGACGGATCTGTATGAGGGCGCTCCCGAGAAATATCTGCTGGGCACCAGCCGCAATATTCTGGAAAGCGGCGCAAAGCTCAATTTCCTGACGGCGCTTGATGAAGAGGCAAATCCTGCCTTTGACCGGAATCTCGGACAGAAGCTTGCGGATATGGGCGCATTTGTCGGTGCGCTTACC
Organism: Oscillospiraceae bacterium; assembly: GCA_045544635.1. GTDB lineage: Bacteria > Bacillota > Clostridia > Oscillospirales > Ruminococcaceae > UBA3855. The sequence continues at coordinate 211 of JAZPZJ010000048.1, read as the reverse complement.
CCCGAGCAGCTTGGGGATTATATCGGAAGGATGTTTTCATGAGGTGCAGCGTCAGCGCCGGTATGATGCGTGAGGATCGCTTCCGGCAGCAGAAAAATGCTCTGCTGCAGAGAGGACTGGATACATATGGATGAACTGAAAGCTGCCCTTGCTTGCGCCGATGAAGCCTATCTCACTGGCATGTCCAACAAGGGGTTATATAAGCGTGCCA
>JAZPZJ010000047.1:0-13378 GCA_045544635.1 Oscillospiraceae bacterium | reverse complement strand
AGTTTAGGTAAATAGCGGATTGAAAAATCCTTCATAATTTGGTATGATAGTAATAGACAGAAAAGACCGTTTCAGATATTCTGCGGCGGAGTCAAAAATAATGCAAACAGGAGGACTGGAATAAATGGCAAGTTTATCACTCAGAGGAATTTACAAGAAGTACCCGGGCGGCGTAGTAGCTGTATCCGACGTAAACCTTGAAATCAGAGACAAGGAGTTCATCATTCTGGTAGGACCTTCCGGCTGCGGTAAGTCCACCACACTGCGTATGATCGCTGGTCTGGAGGAGATCTCCGAGGGCGAGCTGTACATCGGTGACCGTCTGGTTAACGATATCGCTCCGAAGGACAGAGACATCGCAATGGTGTTCCAGAACTACGCTCTGTATCCTCACATGACTGTATTTGAGAACATGGCATTCGGCCTGAAGCTCCGTAAGGTTCCGAAGGACGAGATAGCTCGTAAGGTAGAAGAGGCTGCAAGAATTCTCGACCTGTCCCATCTGCTCGACAGAAAGCCGAAGGCAATGTCCGGTGGTCAGCGTCAGAGAGTTGCGCTCGGCCGTGCAATCGTACGTTCTCCTAAGGTATTCCTGCTCGACGAGCCGCTGTCCAACCTGGACGCAAAGCTCCGTGCACAGATGAGAACTGAGATTTCCAAGCTGCACAAGAAGCTGGGTACTACATTTATCTATGTAACACATGACCAGACTGAGGCTATGACAATGGGTGACCGTATCGTAGTTATGAAGGATGGCTTCATTCAGCAGATCGATACACCGCAGGCTCTGTACGAGAATCCTGTAAACAAGTTCGTTGCAGGCTTCCTCGGTTCTCCGCAGATGAACTTCATCGACGCAGTTCTGAAGAAGAACGAGAACAGACAGTACTATGTTGAGTTCGGTTCTGAGGACACCAAGACCTCCAGAGGCGTGAAGTATCAGATCATCGTTCCCGAGGCTAAGGTTGTTCCGGAGCTCGAGAAGTATGTTGACCGTGAGGTTACTCTGGGCGTTCGTCCTGAGGCTGTACACGATGAGGAAATGTACCTGTCCAACGCAACTACAGGTATCATTGATTGTAACGTAGAAATCACCGAAATGATGGGCGCTGAGACCTTCCTGTATCTGGAGTGCCAGGGTATTCCGATCACAGCAAGAGTATCTCCCAGATCCACTGCTAGACCGCAGGATGAGATCAAGGTTGCAATTGATCCGAACAGAATCCACCTGTTTGACAAGGAAACTGAGAGAACTATCATCAACTAAGTTTCTATCATCGGAAAAATCAAAGTCCGTTCCTTCGGGAACGGACTTTTTTTACAAATAGAAGGTGCGATTTTTGTGCAATAGGGAGAAAATGTGAAAATCCTGTCAGGAATGCGTCTTTAAGATTGTTATGATTAGTAAAGGGAGGTGTTACTCTATGAAAAAACAAGCATATTTATTCGCACTGATTCTGGCACTCTGCTGCTGTGGCTGTAACCAGAAACCGACAGAGACGGCTGAAACAGAGCCGGCGACTACGGAGAACGGTATAATATGTGAAGATGTAAATCTGATGCAGGAGTTCGACAGCCTTGAGGCGTTCATTTCATCCGATCTCTACGCACAGATGCAGAACGAAGAGTACAAGCCGTATGTGCCTGACTATGCAGCTGCAGGGTATGAGGTGACGGGCGTTCGGGCATTGCATGATGTATATGAAATCAGTCTGTATCATGCGGAAAAGGACAAGAGGATCCTGTATAGCGTGACCTGCAATTCCATCTTTGAGACAACGGAGGATCTGGCACAGCTTTATCAGAATGAGCCGGAAAAGAACGTGATCCTGACAACGGAAAAGGATGGCGTTGTTTATGAAGGCTATGTGATGCATACGCCGTTCCAGGAGGAACTTGTGTATAATCTGCACTATATCCCGATGGATGGCTACGATGTCTACATCCACTCCGACAGCCCCACCCCCGAAGAAGCCATCGCCTATATTCATGAATTTGATCTGGTGCCGGCGGAGTGAACAAAATGAACCCCCGCCATTTGTGCAATAGGGAGAAAATGTGAAAATCCTGTCGGGAATGCGTCTTTAAGATTGTTATGATTAGTAAAGGGAGGTGAATCCGATGGCTTATGAGATTTCATGGTGGCAATGATTGATGAAAGACATAATGGGAGGAATTAACATGAAAAAACGGATGTTGGCACTTCTAATGGTGCTTTGCATGGTGGGTTCACTGACATCGGCGGTGGATGATGGGATCATGAGGGCTGATGCGGCGGAGCGAACATTAAAGGTTTGGGTAACTTTTGGCACGACGGAAACAGCAACATATGGGGTGCCAAGTACCTTTTTCGATCGCTATGACCGTGTAACTGCAAAGGTACAATCATGCTATTCAGGCATATTTGGAATCAACATTAATTTCGTGAAGCCAACTGCGAATTATGTACGGACAGCACCTGCTGATAATTGCAGAATGAATGCGACGAATTACGATACCTTTTGTACCTGTAGAACGATTGCCACTTGCCTTTCGGGTGTGCCGCATTGCACAAATGTTTCTTACAATTTAAATCAACTATTTTCAAACATACCTAATGGTGGAGGATATTATATGCACATCACCGCAGCTAGATTATGTGCCGCATATACCAATCCGACAACTAATGTTACATCTCACGAACGTGTATTTGGTTATAGAGGTGGTATTGCAGGCTATGATCATATCATTGTACAGGATTATGACTATACCCTAGATGACGTATATGATGTAGATAACTGGCTGGGAAACTCCACTGAGATCGCTTATGTGTCAAAGACGGTTGCACATGAAATCGGGCATTTATATGGAGTAGAGGATCATTATAATACATTGTATGGAACTGACAAAGACAATTGTATATGGGGGTATAATAAGGATGTTTGGAATGTTGCAAATGAGCTTGAAATGTGCAGTGATTGTTACGAAATAATTAGAGAAAACAGAAATAAGTTTAGTCATAGCAGTTCATAAACAGGAGGTATCACTATGAAAAAACGTACATATTTATTCTCACTGATTCTGGCGTTCTGCTGCTGCGGATGCAATCAGAATCCGACAGAACCGGAAGAAACAGATGCATCGACCGCACAGGCAACAGAAGTACCCACGGAACAGGTAACTGAGATCCCTACAGAAACACCGACAACTCCCCCGACATCTGCGCCGGAAGAAGAAACGACGGAGTACATTGAGGATGTGGATCTTGCCCGGACAGTGGAATATGACACAGTGGATGAATTTCTTGCTTCTGATTTTTGCAAGAAAATGAAAGAAGATGGCTTTACGCCTTATGTCCTTGCCTATGATGAAGAACGTTTTGAATTGAAAGGGATGCATTCCGACGCAAGCTTTTATGTATTTGGCTTTCACGATAAGGAAAAGGATCAGGGTGTAAGCTGTACCATCATGTATAATACCTATATGACGGATATTGAACAGATGATGGATAATATTCGTGTGCCTGTGGAGCATGTATTTACCACGGTAGAGAAAGACGGCGTGTCCTATGAGGTCTATGCCGGAGATGCGCCGTTTGATGAATGGGTGCTGTATAATATGGGGTATCTGCCGTTCGAAAAGTGGCAAATGTCCATCAAATCCGACAGCCCCACCCCCGAAGAAGCCATCGCCTATATCCATGAATTTGATCTGGTGCCGGCGGAGTGATAGAAAACCAAAAATAGCGAAATGATGGGAATCCCCGTGCGTTTATCGGGGATTCCCTATAATTTTGTACAAATCCGTATAAAACCCCCTGTTAAATTTAGAATTTCCGCCAAAAATATAGACACCCCTTGACTTTTGGCATATTTCGTGGTACACTAAAATTAGCACTCAGGGATATTGAGTGCTAACACTCAAAACAACAAACTGCCAGAAAGGAGCGTATTCCTTTGAATGACCGGAAGCTGAAAATCTTGGCTGCCGTGGTGGAGGAGTATGTGCGTACCGGAGAACCTGTCGGTTCAAAGGCCATTGCCTCGCTGCCGGATATCGGCGTTTCTGCCGCAACCGTCCGCAATGATATGGCAATGCTCGAGCAGCTGGGATATCTGGAACAGCCCCATACCTCCGCAGGCAGAGTACCAACAATCAATGGTTACCGGCTCTATATCGACGAGCTGATGACGGCACAGTGCCTTTCCGGTGAGGAACGGGAACGACTGGATGATATGCTTGAGCAGCAGGGCCCCATGACGGAAGAACTGCTGATCCAGAATGCCACGACCGCACTCGCAGAGCTGACGCAGTGCGCAGCGGTGGTCTCCGATCTTTCCCCGAAATTCTCCATCATTTCAAAGGTGGAGGTCATTCCTACGGGAAAGCGGATGTATGTTATCCTGCTGATTACCTCCGGCGGCTCCATTAAGAATAAAGCCTGCCGCCTCGAGATCGACCTGACGCATGAACAGCTTGCAATGTTTTCCAGCTACCTTGCGGAGAATCTTGAGGGCATTTCGGTGAATGAGCTTTCCGAGGAGATGATTGACCGCATTACGGCTGCTATGGGCACCTACATGATGGTGATGGCACCGCTGGTCGAGGGCATCTGTGAGCTGTCACGGGATCTGCGCCAGCATGCGCTGATGTTCCGTGGAGAACGCAATCTGTTCTCTTACGAGGATCTCGATAAGATGGAGGTCGTGCGGTTCATCGAGCACAAGGACGAGCTGACAAAGCTGATGGATGATTCCTTCAGCGGCATCCGTGTGGTGTTCGGTGAGGGCGATGACAACTTCGTTATCGGTAACTCCAGCATGATTGTTTCCAAGTACCGGAAGGGGGAGCACAATGTCGGCTCTCTGGGCGTGATCGGTCCGATGCGTCTGGATTATGCCAAGGTGATCCCGTATCTGGAGTACTTTTCACAGAAAATTACGGACCTGATCTCACAACAGAATGAGGACGAAGAAGCATAAGAAAGGGGGAGACCCATGAACGAAGAACTGCGTGACGAACTGCTCGAAGAGGAGAAACTCGAGGAAGAGGAACTCACCGAGGAGGAAGAAACAGAGAGAGAAGACGCTGCAGAAGAGGACGCCGACGAAAAGCTCGCCCAGATGGAAGAGCAGTATGTACGGCTCTTTGCGGAATTTGACAATTTCCGCAAGCGCACTGCGAAGGAAAAGCTGGAAACCTACAACGATGCGACAGCAAAATGTGTGGAACAGCTGCTTCCGGTGGTGGACAATTTTGAACGTGCCATCGATGCTCCCTGCACCGATGAGCAGTATAAAAACGGCATGGTGATGATCTTCACACAGCTGAAGAATCAGCTCGATAAGCTGGGTGTGGTGGAGATCGAGGCGCTCGGCGCTGCGTTCGACCCGAACATCCACCAGGCAATCAAGCAGGCAGAGGCAACGGAAGAATTTCCGGAGAACACCGTCTGCGAGGTATTCCAGAAGGGCTACAAGCTCAAGGATCGGTTGATCCGACCGGCAATGGTTGCTGTGGCAAATTAAGTCAATCGCATCCGTAGACACATTATATATAGAGAGTACAGAAAGGAAGATTATTATGGGAAAGATTATCGGTATTGACCTCGGTACAACAAATTCCTGCGTTGCAGTGGTTGAGGGCGGTAACGCTGTTGTCATCGCAAACGCAGAGGGCGCAAGAACAACACCGTCCGTTGTGGCATTCTCCAAGACAGGCGAGCGTCTGGTGGGTAAGGTTGCAAAGAATCAGGCGATCACAAACCCCGACAAGACCATCGCTTCCATCAAGCGCCACATGGGTTCCAACTATAAGGTGGACATCGACGGCAAGAAGTACACACCGCAGGAGATCTCCGCAATGATCCTGCAGAAGCTGAAGGCTGATGCAGAAGCATATCTGGGCGAGACTGTCAATGAAGCAGTCATCACTGTTCCGGCATACTTCACCGACGCACAGCGTCAGGCAACCAAGGATGCAGGTCAGATCGCAGGTCTCGTGGTGCAGAGAATCATCAACGAGCCGACTGCCGCAGCACTGTCCTATGGTATCGACAAGGAAGAAGATCAGACCGTTATGGTTTATGACCTCGGCGGCGGTACCTTCGACGTTTCCATCATCGAGATGGGCGAGGGCATGCAGCAGGTACTGGCTACTGCTGGTAACAACCACCTCGGCGGCGATGACTTCGACCAGAGAATCATTGACTGGATGGTCGCTGAATTCAAGAAGGAACAGGGCATGGACCTGTCCACAGATAAGATGGTAATGCAGAGACTCAAGGATGCGGCAGAAGCTGCAAAGATCGAGCTGTCCGCAACACCGACCACCAATATCAACCTCCCGTTCATTACAGCGGACGCAAATGGCCCGAAGCACCTGAACCTGACCCTGACACAGGCAAAGTTCAACGAGCTGACTGCAGATCTGGTACAGGCTACCATGGGCCCGGTTCGTCAGGCACTCGAGGACAGCAAGCTGAGCGCATCCGACCTCGATAAGGTTCTGATGGTCGGCGGTTCTTCCAGAATCCCCGCAGTTCAGGAAGCTGTAAAGGCGCTCATCGGCAAGGAACCGTTCAAGGGCATCAACCCCGACGAGTGCGTTGCACTGGGTGCTGCACTGCAGGGCGGTCTGCTCGCAGGCGAGGTGAAGGAAGGTCTGATGCTGCTCGACGTTACCCCCCTGTCCCTGGGTATTGAGACAGCCGGCGGCGTCTGCACCAAGATGATCATGCGCAACACCACCATCCCGGTAAAGAAGAGCGAGGTATTCTCCACCTATGCTGACAACCAGCCGGCAGTTGACATCAATGTCCTGCAGGGTGAGAGAGAATTCGCAAGAGATAACAAGCAGCTTGGTACCTTCCGTCTTGACGGTATCGCACCGGCAATGAGAGGCGTTCCGAGAATCGAGGTTACTTTCGATATCGACAGAAACGGTATCGTTCATGTATCCGCAAAGGATCTGGGCACCGGCAAGGAGCAGAACATCTCCATCACAGCATCCACCAATATGTCCAAGGAGGACGTAGAGAGAGCTGTCAAGGAGGCAGAAGCATACGCTGAGGAAGACAAGAAGCGCCGTGAAGAAGTGGATGCAAAGAATCAGGCTGAGAACCTCGTGTTCCAGTGTGAGAAGGCACTCACAGACTTCGGTGATAAGGTTTCCGACGCTGACAAGGCTCCGGTACAGGAGAAGATCACTGCACTGAAGGCTGCACTTGAGGCAAATAATGCCGACGATATCAAGGCAAAGACCGATGCGCTGCAGCAGGCATTCTATGACCTGAGCGCAAAGGCTTACCAGCAGGCAGGCGGCGACCCGAACATGGCAGGCGGCTTTGACCCGAATATGGGCGGCGCTGCACAGGGCGCACCGGCGGATGATGATGTCATCGACGCAGATTTCACAGAAGCGTAAACAAAATTTCAAATGTCACAGGGCAGATTTCCATCTGCCCTATGGCTGCTTAATGGCGGCAAGCCGCTGACAAAAGGTTGAAAGGTTGAGGAGTATGGCAGACAAACGTGATTATTATGAGGTTCTGGGATTACAGAGAGGTGCCACTGAGGACGAGATCAAGAAAGCGTACAGAAAGGCGGCACGGGAAAACCACCCCGATCTTCATCCTGATAAAGTAGAAGAATGCGAAGAGAAGATGAAGGAGATCAACGAAGCCTATGCGATCCTGTCCGATCCGGAAAAGCGCCAGCGTTATGACCAGTTCGGTCATGAGGCAGTCGGCGGTGCTGACGGTATGGGCGGTATGGGCGGCTTCGGCGGCATGTCCGGCGGTGATATGAGCGATATCTTCGACAGCCTGTTCGGCGGTATTTTCGGCGGCGGTGCAAGCCGTGCCAATTCTGCAAATGCCCCCAGACGAGGCAAGGATATCAACACCGGCATCAATATCAGCTTTATGGAAGCCTGTATGGGCAAAACACAGGAAATCAGCATTGCGCATATGGAACGCTGCCAGCCCTGTAACGGCACCGGCTCCGAGGGCGGCGGTGCAACGGAGGTATGTCCCGATTGTCACGGCCGTGGTTCTGTGAAGGTGACCCAGCAGACCCCCCTTGGCGCATTCTCTTCCTCCAGACCCTGCCCGCACTGCAGCGGTAAGGGTACGATCATCAAGAATCCCTGCAGCAAGTGTAAGGGTGCAGGCAGAGTCCGTGTGCAGAAGAAGGTGAACCTGACGGTTCCCGCAGGTATCGACGACGGACAGACGCTGCGTGTGAGCGGCGAGGGTGACTGCGGTGTGAACGGCGGCCCTGCAGGTAATCTGAATGTCAGCGTGAGTGTGCGTCCGCACCCGATCTTTACCCGTGATGGTTATGATGTGCACTGCGAGATCCCGATCACCTATACACAGGCAGTACTCGGTGATGAGATCACCGTGCCGACGATCGACGGCAATGTGAAGTTCAACATTTCTGAGGGCACACAGAACGGCACCAGAACCCGACTCAAGGGTAAGGGCATCAAGTACCTCCAGCGTGATGCAAGAGGCGACCAGTATGTCAAGCTGTATGTGGAAGTGCCGAAGAATCTGAGTAAGAAGCAGAAAGAGCTGCTGCGAGAGTTCGAAAACTCCCTGACAGAGAAGAATTACGCCAAGAGAGGCAGCTTCTTCGATAAGCTCAAGGATCTGTTCAGCTAACAACCGGAAGGACGATGCAGATGCATCGTCCTTTTTGTCTTCTGCTGACGTAAGAGAGAGGCGTGAAGTGCCCCCCATTCCCCAATCTCTGCAAAAAAATTATAAATCGGAAGAAAATGGGCTTGTAATCTGCAAAAGAATATGGTATAATAATAGAGAACATGCCGCCGTGCGGCATCCATTCCAAAGACAGAAAGGATGGCAGAGATGTTATATATGGAAAATCATATCGGAAAGATCACCATTTCCGATGCCTATTTGCGTGAACTGACTGCACAGACCGTGCTGCAGTGCTTCGGTGTTGCAGGACTTGCTGAGGTGAAGCTGGCGGATATCCTGTTCGATGGCCGCCGCAGCGCCGTTACCATTTCCACCAAGGACCAGAATCTGGAGATTTCCATCCACATCCGTGTGATGTATGGCGTGAATATCCCTGCGGTTGTGCATAGCCTGATGCATAAGGTCGAGTTTGTCATTGAAGATGCGGTGCGCATCCCCGTTTCCCGTGTGCGGGTATATGTGGATGAAGTGGTAGAACCGTAAGCGTGTAGAAGGAGTTAGACACTGATGAATGGTAAGCTTTTGAAGAATGCGCTGTGTTCTGCAGCGGTTACGATCGAAAAGAATAAGAGAGCAATTGATGAACTGAACGTGTATCCCGTCCCGGACGGTGATACCGGTACCAATATGTCCATGACCATGTCCGCTGCAAGACGGGAACTGATGGTCATGTCCGACAATTCCACCATTTCCGAGATCGCTGATAAGGCGGCGTCCGCTATGCTGCGTGGTGCCAGAGGCAACTCCGGTGTGATCCTTTCCCTGCTGTTCCGTGGATTCTCCAAGGGTCTGGCAGGTATGGAGACTGCACAGGGCGCAGACATTGCCAATGCACTGGAGATCGGTGTGCAGGCTGCTTACAAATCCGTGATGAAGCCCACCGAGGGCACCATCCTGACCGTTGCCCGTATGGGTGCACAGCAGGCACAGCTCACTGCCCGTGAAAACAGTGATCCCGTGGTTGTCTGGGAGGAGACCTGCAGAGCTGCCGCTGAGGCGCTTGCAAAAACGCCCGAGCAGCTGCCGATCCTGAAGAAGGCAGGCGTTGTGGACGCAGGCGGTAAGGGTCTGCTCACGATCTGGGAGGCTATGCTGGCTGTGATGCACGGCGAAGATCCCGTGGAAGCGGATGCGCCTGCAAAGTCCGAGTCGTCCACTGTCGTTGCCATCGGCAGAGAGGACATGGAAGAAGAGATCAATTTCACCTATTGCACCGAATTCATCGTGGAGAAGAAGAAGGATTGTCCCGATCCGTTCAAGCTCCGTGCTTATCTGGAAACCATCGGTGACTGCGTTGTCGTGGTCGATGACGATGAGATCATCAAGGTGCATGTACACACCGACAATCCCGGTATGGCACTGCAGAAGGCGCTGGAATTCGGTTATTTCATCAACGATCCGAAGCCGAAGATTGAGAATATGCGCATCCAGCATGCCGGCAGAGTGCGTGAGGCACAGAATGCGGCACAGGATGAGACCTATGTCCGTGCAGAGCCGGAGAAGCCGTTCGGCTTCGTGGCAGTTGCTGCAGGCGACGGCCTTGAGCAGATGTTCAAGGATCTGGGCGTGGACTGCGTGGTCAGAGGCGGTCAGACCATGAACCCCTCCACGGATGATATCCTCCGTGCGATCCATGCAACACCGGCAAAGAATGTCTTTGTACTGCCGAACAACAAGAATATTATCATGGCTGCGGAGCAGGCAGTGGGTCTGGCGGACAGAAATGTCTGCGTGTTGCAGACAAGAACCATCCCGCAGGGTATTTCCGCAATGCTTGCATTCGATGAGAGTGCGGATTTTGACGAAAACCGTACCGGTATGACCAAGGCGTTTGAACGTGTGTCCACCGGTCAGGTGACCTTTGCTGCCCGTGACTCCGAGCTGGACGGCACCCCGATCAAAAAGGGCGAGGTCATGGCACTGGACAACGGCAAGCTGTCCTTTACGGATAAGGATCTGAACCGTGCGGCATATCGTCTGACCAAGCGCATGGTCAATGCTGATACCGGTTTCATTACCGTCATGCACGGCGAGGATGTCAGCGAGGAGACCGCAGAACAGCTGATTGCAAAGCTGCAGGAGAAGTTCGGTGACAAGATCGAGATCATGCTCGTCAATGGCGGTCAGCCGGTGTACTATTATATTATTTCGGTGGAATAATATCCCCCTTGGCTGCATGCAGCTTTGAATTGAGAATAAGAAAAACTGTGCCATTCCCATCGGGGAATGGCATTGTTTGAAGGCGGTGAGCGAATGACGAAATTGTTTTTATCCATCAGCAATCTGAAAGGCGTTGGCAAGAAACGCTTTGAAATTTATCAGAAACTCGGCATCAGTACCCCCTATGAGCTGCTGTACTACCTGCCCAGAGCCTATCGTGACTACCGGAATCCCGTTCCCGTGGCAGAAACGCCGCTCGATGAGACCTCCGTTGTTCGTGTGACCATTACACAGAAGCACCGTCCTGCCTATATCCGGGGCGGTATGCAGATCTTCCGCCTGGAAGGCGTGGATGCGGAAGGCTCCGTGCTCGACATCCGTATCTTTAATAATGTATACAGCTACCGCGCGCTGGAGGTCGGGAAGATCTATACCATGTCCGGCAAGATCAGCGGCACCTATCTGCAGCGTGAAATCCATTCGCCCCTCATCCATCGGGAGTCCGACAACGCCATTGAGGCGGTCTATCCCCAGACGACGGGACTGACCAGCGCCATGATCCGCACCAATATGCGGGAATGCCTTGCGCTTCTGTCGGAGGCCCCCTTTGAAACGCTGCCGCCCGCATTGCTGGAACGATACGACCTGATGCCGCTTGAAGCGGCGCTCCATGCCGTGCACCTGCCCGAGGATATGGAGGTGACGGAGCGGGCACGCCGCCGTCTGGCGTTTGAGGAGATGCTGCGCCTGCAGCTCGGACTGCGCCTGCTCAAGGAACGCAGCCAGCGCCGATCGGAATATCCCATGGATGCTGCCACCGACCTGCAGCCGTATTATGACAGTCTGCCATTTACGCTCACGGATGCCCAGAAACGGGCGATCGGAGAGATCTGTGCCGATCTGTCCGGCGAAAGCCCCATGAACCGGCTCCTGCAGGGCGATGTCGGCAGCGGAAAAACTGCGGTCGCAGCGGCAGCCTGCTATTTCAGCGTACAGAATGGGTGCCAGTGTGCCCTGATGGCGCCGACCGAGATCCTCGCCGGACAGCATTTCAAGACGCTCGAGGGCTTTCTGAAGCCGCTGGGCATCGAGGTCTGTCTGCTCACCGGATCCCTCACTGCCAAGCAGAAACGGGAATGCCATGCCCGCATTGCCGATGGCAGCGTGCAGGTGATCGTCGGCACCCATGCGATCATGCAGAAAGCGGTGACCTACCGGAAGCTCGGGCTGGTCATCACCGATGAACAGCACCGTTTCGGCGTGGCGCAGCGTGCGGCACTTGCAGAAAAGGGCGGTGTACCGCACAAACTTGTCATGTCCGCAACCCCGATTCCCAGAACGCTGGCGCTTCTGGTCTACGGCGATCTGGATGTGTCCGTGCTGGATGTGATGCCGAATGGCAGAAAACCGATCAAAACCTACGCCGTGACCGGCAAGCTGCGTGCTCGTGCAGTGGGCTTTCTGATCGAAGAACTGCGCCAGGGCAGACAGGCGTATATTGTATGCCCTGCCATCGAGGAGGGGGAGACCGATCTGCGTGCCGTGACCGTTTATGCCGAGCAAATGCAGCAGGGCATGCTCGCCGAGTGGCGTGTGGGCATCCTGCATGGACAGATGGATGCAGCGGAAAAGGATGCGGCAATGGAGAAATTCCGCAGCCATGAAACCGATGTCCTGATCTGCACCACCGTTGTGGAGGTTGGTGTGGATGTACCGAATGCGACCGTAATGATGATCGAGGACGCTGAGCGTTTCGGATTGTCCCAGCTGCACCAGCTGCGGGGGCGTGTGGGACGTGGCAGCCATCAGAGCCATTGTATCCTGATTACGGAACACGCAAACGATGAGAGCAAAGAGCGTCTGCGCCTGCTCAGCTCGACCACGGATGGTTTTCAGGTTGCAGAGGCGGATCTGAAGCTGCGTGGCCCCGGCGATTTTTTCGGGAATATGCAGCATGGACTGCCGCCGCTGAAGCTTTCCAGTCTGACGGATGCCAAAATGCTTCAGGATGTACAGGAAGCGACGGACGGAATTCTACGGGAAGATCCGCTTCTGACGCATGAAGCGCATCATGCACTGTACATGGATGTCCTGCGGCTCTTTGACCGGAACCGTGAAAATGGTCTGAATTGATAAAATTTACCATATTTCAACACAGAAACAATCGGTATGGACTGGCAGAATTCATAAAGTGCGGATTTTTTGAAAAAAGGTGTTGACATTTGTTCTGAAGTGTGGTATACTATAAAAGTCGCAGGGAGGAAACACTCCTGAAAGACACGGCCACGGTGGGAGCTTAGCTCAGCTGGGAGAGCATCTGCCTTACAAGCAGAGGGTCACAGGTTCGAGCCCTGTAGCTCCCACCATTACCTTGGCCTGGTAGTTCAGTTGGTTAGAACGCCGCCCTGTCACGGCGGAGGTCGTGGGTTCGAGTCCCATCCAGGTCGCCAATTGATGCTTCTGTAGCTCAGTCGGTAGAGCAATGGACTGAAAATCCATGTGTCGACGGTT
>JAZPZJ010000046.1:0-44728 GCA_045544635.1 Oscillospiraceae bacterium | reverse complement strand
AACGATGGGCTTTTTGCAGTCCTTACTGTATACGATCGGGTTCGGAACGCCCCATGTTCTCTGCCGGGAAATGCACCAGTCGCTGCGGTCACGCACCATACCCTTGATACGCTCCTCGCCCCACTCGGGAATCCACTGTACATCTTCGATCGCCTTGATTGCCTGATCCTTAAAGCCCTTCACAGAGCAGAACCACTGCTCAGTTGCACGATAAATAATCGGCTTATGGCATCTCCAGCAATGCGGATACTGATGGACGATCTTCTGGATCGCAAGCAATGCGCCCAGTTCTTCAAGCTTCTTCGCAATTTCCTTATTTGCGGTATCGGTATCCATGCCGGCAAATTCGCCTGCTTCCTCGGTCTGGCGACCCTTGGAGTCAACGCATACCAGAATGCCGATATCGTCGTAATTCTTGCAGACTTCAAAGTCCTCCACACCATAGCCGGGTGCTGTATGTACACAGCCCGTACCGCTTTCGAGAGTAACATGATCGCCTACGATGATCGGAGAAGGTCTGTCATAGAGCGGATGTGCAGTCTTCATGCCTTCCAGCTCTGCGCCGGTGAAGATACCGTCGGTGGTATAATCTGTGATACCTGCGGTTTCCATCGTGGTCTTAACCAGCTCATCCGCCATCACATAGTATTCCTCGCCGACCTTCACCAGTGTATAGTTGTACTCGGGTCCAAGGCAGATTGCCAAGTTACCCGGAATGGTCCATGTTGTGGTCGTCCAGATCACGAAGTAAACGTTCTTCAGATCCAGACCCATCTTTGTGAACAGTCCCTTATCATCGGTGACACGGAACTTCACATAAATAGAATGGCACGGATCGTTCTCATACTCGATTTCAGCCTCAGCCAGTGCGGTATTACAGTCAGGGCACCAGTATACGGGCTTGAGGCCCTTATACATGTAGCCTTCCTTTGCCATTTTACCGAACACTTCGATCTGGCGTGCCTCATACTCGGGCTTGAGCGTCAGATACGGATCCGCATAGTTACCGATGGTACCGAGTCTCTTGAACTGCTTCATCTGGTTCTGAACATGGCTCATTGCGAAATCTCTGCAGTGGCGTCTGAGCTCAACGGGCGGAATTGCGCCGTTTTCAACGCCAATTGCCTTCATTGCCTTCAGCTCAATCGGCAGACCGTGGGTATCCCAGCCGGGAACATACGGTGCATAGAAGCCGTTCATATTCTTGTACTTTACAATGAAGTCCTTGAGGGTCTTATTCAGTGCGGTACCCAGATGGATATTACCATTTGCATAGGGCGGGCCGTCATGCAGAATGAATGTGGGCTTGCCCTCATTCTTTTCCATCATCTTCTCATAGAGTCTGCCGCTTTCCCATTTTTCCAGCGTATCAGGCTCACGCTTGGGCAGATTTCCACGCATGGGAAAATCTGTCTTCGGCATGTTCAAGCTGTTCTTGTAATCCTGTGCCATAGTGGTGGTTCCTTTCTCAACAATATAAATCCTACTCCAGAAGTCTTATTCTTCTGTGACAGGCTGACCGCCCTGGCTGTTGTTATCGCCAAACTGCAGGTCACTAAATCTGGATTCGTATGCACCTCGAATCACTCTTGTCGAAAACTGAGAGGTTGCAAACGGATCTGCTTTTGCTTCTTCAGACGCTTCCTCGGAAACGGTTTCTGCTGCCTGTGCAGCGGGTGCCGGATCCTGGGACTCATCAGCTTCAGGCATTGCGGAGATCATCTCCAGATGGCTCTTATACATATCAAACAGGCTGCGCTTGAAATCTGCAACCATCTTACGAGCCTGTACCAGTGCTTCCTGCTCCTTGGCGATCTCAGCACGGTTCTTTTCCATTGCGATCTCATGCTGCTTTGTTGCTTCATCAATGAGCACAGCAGCTTCTTCCTTTGCCTTTTCCAGAATCTGTGCTGCCTTTTCATTTGCCTCAGCAACAACCTGATGACCCTGCTTCTGTGCACCGAGCAGTGCATCCTTGAGCGCTTCCTCATCCTTCATGTACTCACGCACCTTGTCGGCGAGAATCTGGATCTTACGATTGCTCTCCTCACGCTCGTTGTCAATCTCCTGGAAGGTTGCTTCGAGCTGGCCGAGGAATTCATCAATGTCCTCGGGACGATAGCCCCAGGCAGCCTTTTCAAATCGTTTTTCTCTGATGTCCTGTGCAGTCATCATAATGCCTTCACCTCTTAATTAAATTATAAGTACTTTTCAATGGTTATATGCAAACGGCCTTTTTTGGTGGGGCCGCTCAGCTCACTGACACGGAATTTTCCGAATCCCCGGACAGAGAACACATCCCCCTCTCTCACATGGCAGGAAACATCCTGCACCTGCAGATAATTCAGGGAAACAAGTCCTCCCCGGATATAATCGGCACAAGCGCCCCTGCCCGTACTCAGTGCGGTACGCAGTACTGCGTCCAATCTGGGGGCCGCCACTGTACCGGAGATCTCCTTGACCTCCTGGACATGATCCGATGAAAACGGCAGCGTATCGGTCACCTGCACGCCAACCCTTCCGATCTTGGTCATCTGCATGCAAACAGCCGCTGCAGTCTGCGTGGCAAAGCACTGGATCTTTCCGGGCGTCACGATGATATCCCCGAGGGTATCACGCTGCACCTGCTGTGCCATGATACTACCGAGCACATCACGGTGCGTCAGCTTGTCCGCCTGTCTGTAGGTAAAGGTCAGGCAGACGATCGGGTATTCCGCATCCTCCGGCGGAAAATCTTCCGGATGGATGCAAAGGATCCCACGTTCTGCATCGGGATATCCGCCGTAAAAGCGGTAGGTGCCTGCCTGCAGGAACTTGGTCAGCATGGTGTACTGCCGCATATCCAGAAACGATGTAAAGCTCCGGAATGCATTGCGTTTCACCATATCCGTCACATGCGCCAGCAGGATCTTATCCGCTTCCGCTTGTTTCTGATCGGACAGCATGACTTAGATGATCACGCCGTTATTCTCCAGCTCAGCTGCCAGATCGTCACCGATGAAACCAACATTATAAGGAGTGATGATGTAAGTCAGGTTTGCAACGGGCTTCAGGCTGCCGCTGATGGCATAGGATACGCCTACGAGGAAGTCGATGATTCTTCTTCTGTTCTCAGGAGAAGTTGCCTCGAGATTCAGTACAACTGTCTTTCTGCTGATGAGGTGATCTGCAATTGCCTTGGAATCGGTGAATTCTTCGGGCTTTACCAGAACAACCTGAAGCTGTGCAGTTGCCTGAATATTGACAATATTAGAACCCGGTGTACGCTCGATCTGCGGCTCTTCCATACCATGATGAGAGGTAGGAATGTCGTTGCCGGGCATGGAATCGGGCATATCGGACGGGAAGAAAAATTCCTTCATGTTTTCAAAAATTCTCATAGTTTTCTCCTTTTTCTCCGCATGTTTTAATTTATTTTCTGATGCATACGGTCATCATCATTAACGATAATTTCTTGCGCCGAACAGTGCAGAACCGATCCGCACAAGATTCGACCCACAGGCAATGGCGGCTTCAAAATCGCCGGACATTCCCATGGAAAGGATCCGCATTTCCGTCCCCGGTACGCTGCGGCTGCGCATATCCTCAAAGAGGCGCTGCATTGCTTCCAGACAACGTGAATCGGTCGAGGGGGGCGGAATGGTCATCAGACC
This sequence comes from Oscillospiraceae bacterium, assembly GCA_045544635.1. Lineage (GTDB taxonomy): Bacteria > Bacillota > Clostridia > Oscillospirales > Ruminococcaceae > UBA3855. Next base: position 41,075 of record JAZPZJ010000046.1, on the reverse strand, counting down.
GCAGACATGCACATGCCCAAGCGCCGCTGTCTGCTCGAGCAGCTCCGGCAGGGCTTCAGGTGCGACACCGCTCTTGCTCGCTTCACCGCCGATATTCACCTCCAGCAGGATATCCTGGCAGATACCGTGCTTTTCGGCGCAGCGGTTGATTTCGTTTGCAAGTGACAAGCGGTCAACGGACTGGATCATTGCAACATTCCCGATCAGGTACTTGACCTTATTCGTCTGCAGATGCCCGATAAAATGCACTGCAGCTTCGGGACGATAGAAATCTTTTTTGGACTGGTACTCCTGCACACGGTTCTCACCGAGGAGCGTAATACCGCAGTCGATGGCTGTATTCACGATCTCCGGTGCAACGGTTTTCGTAACTGCCATGAGTGCAATTTCAGAAGGTGCTCTGCCGCTTTTCACGGCAGCGTTCTGTACAGCCTCTTGGATGCGTTCAAAATTCTCACGCACATAGGAAACATTATTCACCATCCGCATCAATTCCTTCCGTAATAATGGCGTCATACAAAAGCAGATAGTCGCTGCTCGGATTCTGTGCGGAAATGACAAAATCCGGACCTTCGTAGATGACATCGAGCTTCCGGAATTCCGGCTGCTCACCATTGAGGACATATACACCACGGTAATTGGTGGTCACTGCGGAGACCTCGCCGGTTTCTTCATCCTTGACTTCTTCTGTAATGGTCTTGAAATGCAGCGCACTGCGGGGAACCATGATCCCCTTGTACGCACTGCGGATGATCTCGACTGTTTCCATACGGTGCTGGACAAGATCATAGGTCAGTGTATCACAGGAAACCACGAGCACAGTCTGTGCATCGCCCTGTGCAGCATTGAGCGAGATGATCTTGCCCTGAATGGTATCGGAGGTAGACGCAAATTTCAGCGTCACAACATCTCCGATCTCGTAGATCTTTTCGGAATTATCCACCACCGCAGCCAATGCCCAGTGGTAGCCGTCGATCAGCTTTCCGACGATCTTCTGATCGGTCAGAGGCTGGTCGGTGATTCCCTGCAGCTGTTCAACGGTCAGATCCGCAGCCGTTTCAAGCCGGAGCTTGTCCTCAAAGCCATCCGCATAGCTGACAAAATAAGCTGTCCTGTCTGCACGGATCGTGTCGATCGGTGCCTGCTGTGCAAGGGAAAGGGAAGTGATCTCCGAACGGATGCTCTCCATTTTTGCTTCATAACCTGCGTCCTTACCGATGACGAGCTGGTAGGTGCTCAGCAGCACGACCATTTCCTCACGCTCGGACTGCAGATCCGACAGGTTTTTCTGCTCACGGTGGTAGAGAAATTCCTTGTAGCGCTCATTGAGCAGACCGGAAATATTCGATGGCTGCGCTGTCTGGGTGGTACCCGGATTGGAAATACGCTCCAAAAGCGCATAGGTATTTTCGAGATTTGCAATTCTTTGCTTGATCTCGATCTGGTTTTCAGAAGAATAGACATTTGCGATCACAGAGCCAATGCCGAGCTTTCCGCCGTCGGGCACCTCATAGCTGACAACACCCCTGCCGTCATAGCTGACGACCTGCTCGTTACGGATGAAAACGCCCTGCACCTGCTCGGAATCATTGCCCACGGACAACAGTGCTGTCTCTGTGGTGTAATCCTTCCGCATTTTCTGATAAGCGATATTTACGCCGGTAAGGATGACAAACACAGCAACCAGACCGAGTACAATTCTCAGCATTTCAGAATTCATGGCGTCACCCTGCTTACTCGGACTTTTCTTCCGCATCCAGAATAGAGATCGGGCGTGTCGGTGCGATGGTGGAGATGGCATGCTTATACACAAGCTGCTGCTTTCCGTCGCAGTCGAGAATTACAATGTAGTTGTCAAAGCCTTTGACAATGCCCTTGAACTGGAAGCCGTTGACCAGATAAATGGTCACAACATTGCGCTCCTTACGGGCAAGATTCAGGAATGTATCCTGGAGATTGATCGTTTTATTCATATTGTTTGCTCCTTTCCCCTTTTGGGGTTATGCTCCTCGTCTATATATAGAAGAACACTTATTATCCATTATACCACAAAATTTCTGTTTTGGCTATCATTTTTTCAGCTTTTTCGAAAATTTCTTGCACTTCGTCATTTTCGCCCAAAATTAACCACTGAATTTGATGATTTCGACGAAACCAAGTAAGCTGCCGCTTGGCATAACGGCGGGTTTCCTGCTTGATCGTCTCAATGCACGCTGCAAGAGAGGCTGCATTTTCAAAATATGGGATCAGCTCCTTGTAACCGATGGCACTTGCTGCGGTCTGCATGGCGCCGCTTTCATAGACGGCTCTCGCTTCCTCGACAAGTCCCAGCTCCAGCATTACATCCACTCTGCGGTTGATGCGGTCATAGAGAACGCTGCGGTCGGCATAATCAAGTCCGATGATGCAAGCATCGTAGGGCGACGGATGAGCAGCATTCTCCGCCTTCAGCTCAGAGAAGGTTCTGCCGCTGCTGATGCAGACTTCAAGTGCCCGCACAACACGCACCACATTGTTCGGGTGAATGCTTTCGGCAGCCTTCGGATCAAGTGCAGAAAGTCTCGCATGGAGTGCTTCCCTGCCCTCGGTCTCCGCCTGTGCATAGAGTTCTTCCCGAAGCTTCGGGTCATTCCCCTCTTCGGAGAACTGCATGCCGCTCAGAAGGCTGTCCACATAGAGCCCAGTGCCGCCGACGAGAATGGGGAGTTTTCCCCTTGCAGCGACTGCAGTGATTTGTTCCTTTGCAAGGGCGACATATTCCGCTGCGGAAAACGCCCTGTCCCTCGGAAGGATCCCGATGAGGTGATGCGGGATATCCTGCATCTCCTGCGCTGTAGGCTTTGCCGTAGCAATGTCCATTCCCTCATAGATCTGCATGGAATCGGCAGAAATGATCTCGCCGTTCAGCTTCTTCGCCAGGTGGATGCCGAGTGCGGTCTTTCCCGATGCGGTGGGACCGACCACCGCAAGAACACGTTGTTTTTCCATATTCCACCTACACTCTGCGTTTAAACTGTTTTTCCAGATTATATTTTGACATGGTGAACATCACAGGTCTTCCGTGCGGGCAGTGACGGATGTTCTCATCCCTGCACACTCGCTCTGTCAACGCCTGCAGCTCCTCGATGGAGTTCTTGTCATTGGCACGGATGGCGGATTTGCAGGCAAGCTCATGGAGCATATCATCGAGCAGATGCGTCTGCGGATTGACCTTGCCCAGGAAGAGATTATGCGCCAGCTCCTGTACGATCTCGTCGATGTTCAGCCCGTCAAAAAAGACGGGGGCTGCCGTTGTCACAGCATAGGGCTTCTGGGAAAAATCAAATGCAAAACCCAATCGTTCCAGAAGCTCGGTATTTTCTTCCATCACCGAAAATTCATCCATCGTCAGAAGCACCCTGCACGGCGCAAGAAGCATCTGCTGGTACTGTTTGCAGTTATCCCGGCGAAGCTTCTCAAAGATCACACGTTCATGCGCTGCATGCTTGTCGATGATGATCATGGTATCCCCCGACTGTGCCAGAATATAATTGGCAAACAGCTCCCCGATGACCTTCACATCGGGGAAGGGATCGGTTACGATCTCTTCCACCTGCGGCGCAGGCGGCGGTGTTTCAGGCTTTGGCGGCGGCAGTACGGGCTGCATGGGAGCAGCCTCCGGCTCTGCTGCAGGTTCAGCGGGGAACGGTGTTGCGATCACCGTTTTCGGCGGCGTCTGCTGCGCAAAAGCGCTCGGCTTTTCAGGAACACGCTGCGGTGCAGGCGTCTGCGGTACAGCAAACGGCATTGCCGCAGACGGCAGGGGCTTCTGCCGTTCCGGTACGGGCGCAGGCTGCACGGGGGCAGCGGGCTTCGGCGGTTCTGCCACAAGGGGCTGCTGGATGTATTCCGGCTCCGGCTTTGCATACCAGTCCTGCTGGGGTTTTCTGGTCTGGAATTCATAGATCAGTCCGGCTTTCATCAGCGCATTTTTCACCGCAAAATAGATCGCATTGATGATCGCCTTTTCATCGGAGAAACGTACCTCAGCCTTTGCCGGATGAATATTGACATCGAGCGTATCCGGTGCCATATCCAGCATCAGGACACAAGCCGGATACTTATTCGTCATGAGCAGATTTTCATAAGCACTTTCCAGCGCAACCGTGCAGACACGGGAACGCACGAAGCGGGTATTGACAAAGAAATTCTGAAAGCTGCGGTTATTCTTGGCATAAAGGGGCTTGATCACGAACCCCCTGACGGATATGCCATCCTGTTCATGTTCCACAGGAAGCAGATCCCTTGCAAAATCCTTGCCATAGACGGCGTGAATCGCCGCCAGAAGCGTACCGCTGCCGTCGGAATGGAATTCGATTTTATTGTCACGGATGAACTTGAACGCAATTTCCGGATGGGAAATGGCGATTTTCTGAATGATCTGGGAAACCGCATTGCCCTCTGCCGCATCACGCTTCATGAATTTGCGGCGTGCAGGGACATTGAAGAACAGATCCTTGATCAGAAGGGTCGTGCCGTCCGGACAGCCGCATTCCTCGGGGATGCCCGCATCTGCACCGGCGATCTCATACTTCGTCCCGTATTCGTCCTGCGGACGTTTTGTCAGCACGGTCACTCTGGCTACCGCCGCAATGGAAGCGAGCGCCTCACCACGGAATCCCAAGGTACAGATCGTATCAAGATCCGCTTTCTCGGAAATTTTGCTTGTTGCATGGCGCAGGAATGCCGTCGGTACGTCCTCAGCTGCCATGCCGCAGCCATCATCCACGATCCGCATGAACGTTGTACCGCCGTTTTTGATTTCGACGGTAATATGCCTTGCACCGGCATCAATGGAATTTTCCACCAGCTCCTTGATAACGGAGGAGGGGCGTTCGATCACCTCGCCTGCCGCAATCAGCTCGGAAACGGTCTTGTCAAGTACACTGATGACTGCCATACACGGCGCTCCTTTCTTTCAGAATCAGGGAAAAACGGATTATCGTTCCAGCATTGCGCTCAGTTCCTCGAGCAGTTCACGGCATTCCGCATCGGTCAGCTCTGCGACATTGGTGCGGCGCAGACGATCCGGGATCTCGGATTCGGTGATACTGCCGAAGCTGATCTGTCCGTCATACTGGGTCTGCTGTGCCATCTTTGCTGCCGCTGCCTGCGCTTCCAGCTCCGAGAGGAGGTGGTTTGCACGGCTGACCACCTTCTGCGGAAGCCCTGCAAGCTTTGCGACATCAATGCCGTAGCTGTCGTCCGTGCCGCCGCTGACGATCTTTCGCAGGAAACGGATCCCGTCCCTGCCCTTTTTCACGGCAACACTGTAGTTCCGCACGCCCTCCATCATGGATTCGAGGGCAATGAGTTCATGATAATGGGTCGCAAACAGCGTTTTGCAGCCGAGATTTCTTGCAGAGCAGATATGCTCCGCCACTGCCCGGGCAATGCTGATGCCGTCAAATGTTGAAGTACCTCTGCCGACCTCATCGAGCACCACAAGGCTGTCCTTGGTGGCATAGCGCAGGATCTCGGCAACCTCCTTCATTTCGACCATGAAGGTACTCTGTCCTGCGGCAAGGTCATCGGATGCGCCGACTCTTGTGAAGATTCTGTCCACCACGGAGATCTTTGCATAGGCTGCCGGTACAAAGGAGCCCATCTGCGCCATGAGGACGATCAGTGCCGTCTGGCGCATATAGGTGGATTTACCGGACATATTGGGACCGGTAATGATGGACAGGCGGTTTGCACCTGTATCAAGGTAGGTATCATTCGGGACGAATACCTCTTCCTCGAGCATCTGCTCGACAACAGGATGGCGTCCGTCACGGATATAGAGCGAGCCGTCAATGGCGATCTCGGGCTTGCAGTAATTGTTTTTTGCGGCGGTCTCCGCAAAAGAAACCAGTACATCGACCGCTGCCACTGCAGCTGCGGTCTCCTGCACGCTCACAAGCGCCTGTGCAAGGTAATCACGCACCTGCGCATAGAGATCCTGCTCCAGCTGCAATGCCTTATCCTTGGCACCGAGGACGGTATTCTCTGCGTCCTTCAGCTCCTGCGTAATGAAACGTTCGCAGTTGGCAAGCGTCTGTTTGCGGATATAATGAGCGGGCACCTTATCGTAGAAAGAACGTGTGACTTCAATATAATAGCCGAAGACACGGTTGAAGCCGACCTTGAGATTCTTGATGCCGGTGCGTTCCCGTTCCTGCTCGCAGATCTCCTCGATCAGATTGCTGCCGCCGTTCTGGATGGCACGCAGCTCATCGAGATTCTGGTCAAATCCCTCACGGATCACACCGCCGTCCTTGATAACAGCCGGCGGTTCCTCCACAATGGCACGATCCACAAGATCCGCAATGCTGCTCAGATCAGAAATCTGTGCATTGAGCTTCTGCAGGAGTGCCGAGGAAGAAAGATTGTCAAGCTGTGCCTTGAGCTGCGGCAGCTCCTGTGCAGTTGCAGCGAGCGCCCGCAGATCACGGGGCATTGCTTTTTTATAGACAATGCGTGTCATGAGACGTTCAAGGTCATATACTCTGTCCAGACAGTCCTCCAGCTCCAGAAGCTCCATACTGTGCTGCATGAGTGTTTCCACCGCCTCCAGTCTTGCCATGATCTTCGCAGGACTGCGCAGGGGGCGTTCCACCCAGTTTTTCAGCATGCGCTTACCCATGGAGGTGCGTGTGCTGTCAAGCACGCCAAGGAGGGAACCTTTCTTGTCGCCTGTGCGCATGGTGCGTACCAGTTCGAGATTGCGCATGGCGTTATAGTCAAGCGCCAGATAGGAAGCGCTGTCGCTCAGCTCGAGACTGACAAATCGCCCGACCGGCACCTTCTGGGTATTTTCTATGTATTCAAACAAACCGCAGACGGCTGCGGTTTCAAAGCCGCTGTCCTGCAAGCCGAGCTGTGCCAGATTCTCCACCGAAAACTGTCGGCAGACGGCTGCACCCTCCCGTTCGGGGGAGAAGCATTCCTCATCCCGCAGCGCTGCAGCACAGCGCAAACGGATCTTCAGGAAATCCCCGACCTCACGCAGGGACAAAAAAGCGGTATTGAAAATGATCTCAGCAGGGGTATAACGGGAAAGGAGGTTGATAATCTCGTCCTCCTTGTTCTTTTCCGGCACGGAATAGAGTGCCGCTTCACCCGTGGAGAGATCCGCAAAGCACAGTGCTGTGCCCTCCAGACCGCAGTAGACGCTGCACAGGTAATTGTTCGAAGCGTCGTCAAGCATATTGTGTTCAATGACGGTTCCGGGGGTGACAATACGAACCACCTCACGCTCCACAAGTCCCTTGCTCAGCGCCGGATCGGTCATCTGTTCGCAGATCGCAACCCGGTAACCAAGGTCAATGAGCCGTTTGATGTACAGCTCACAGCTGTGATGCGGTACCCCGCACATGGGGGCACGCTCCTCCAAACCGCAGTCACGGCCTGTCAGTGTGAGCTCCAGATCACGGGACACACGAATGGCGTCGTCAAAGAACATTTCATAAAAATCGCCCAGACGGTAGAACAGCACGCAATCCGGGTGTTTCCGCTTCGTTTTTACATACTGCTGCATCATGGGGGACAATTTCTGTATATTGATATCCTTCAGTTCCACGCACACGCCCGCCTTTCTTCTATCACTTTGCTGAAATTCTGATGGAATGCCCTGTCAGGGAACAGGGCATCGCTGTCTGCAGTTTGCTTAGTGGCAGCCGCTGCAGCTGCTGCAGTTGCCGCCGCAGGAGATCTCACCGGTACCGCAGGTCTCCGGATCCTCGCCGTTTGCAGCCATGGTGATGATATGGTTCACCTGATTGAGCAGGCTGTCCATGCCTTCCTTGGCAGCGTTATAGATCATCATCTTGGGATTCTCCATGATCTGCTTGTACATATTACGGATGGTCTCGTTGAGGATGGCGATCTTTTCATCGCTCTTATCTTCCTTGCCCATCTCCATATTCAGCTCCATACGCTTCATATTGAAAGCGCCGATGAGGTTCTGCAGCTGCTCGTCCTCGTCGTTTGCCTGCTTTGCAAGTGTATATGCGATATAACGGTCATCTGCCTGAATTGCTTTTCCGAGTTCTCTTGTCATCTGAATGATATCCATAATTTTTCTCCTTTTATTGCATTTCGCCTGTTACCAGACCATTGTGTGTTTCGGTAATGCGGACATTCACAAAGCTGCCGATCCATGCCGGATCACCTGCAAATTCCACAAGCATGTTCTCCGAGCTTCTGCCCGTCAGCATGCCGGGACGCTTGCGGCTTTCGCCGTCCGCCAGCACACGCAGGGTTCTGCCCAGAAATCGTTGATTATTCTCCACCGAGATCTCACGCTGCAGTGCCAGAAGCTGCTGCATTCTCTCACTTTTTTCCGCATCGGAGGTATGATCGGGCATCACTGCCGCCTTTGTACCCGTGCGTTTGGAATAGATAAAGGAATACACATTGTCATAGCGTACTGCACGCATCAATGCAAGCGTACCCGCAAAATCCTCTGCCGATTCATCGGGGAAGCCGACGATCAGGTCAGTCGTGAGCGAAAACTCCGGATCACGGCTGCGCAGATACTGCACCTTTTCGAGGTATTGCTCCACCGTGTAACGGCGGTTCATGCGTGCAAGAAGCGCATCGCTGCCGCACTGCACGGGAAGATGCAGATGCTTGGCAAGATGCCCGCATTCGAGGATGGCATCCATCATTTCCGGTGTTGCATCCTTCGGGTGGGAGGACATGAAGCGGATCCAGAATTCGCCCTCGATCCTGTCCAGTTCACGCAGAAGCGTGGGGAAATCCATGCCGTTTTCCAGATCCTTGCCATAGGAATTGACATTCTGTCCAAGCAGCATGATCTCCTTATAGCCATTGTGCACAAGCTCCCGAACCTCGGCAATGATATGTTCGGGGCGGCGGCTGCGTTCTCTTCCTCTGACATAGGGGACGATGCAGTAGGTGCAGAAATTATTGCAGCCGAACATGATCGGAACGGACGCCTTGAAGGTGCTTTCCCGCACCGCAGGCTGACCTTCCGGGATATCCGTGTAAATCTCGATATCCTGCGCATAACGCTGCCCATGCATATGGGCATAGAGCATCTGTGCCAGACGGCTCACAGCGGATGTGCCAAGCACAATATCCACATGGCGGTACGATTCCCGGATCTTATCCGCCACCTGCTGCTGTGCAGTCATGCAGCCCGTCACGCAGATGATGAGGGAGGGATTCTCCCGCTTCAGCTTTTTGATGCTGCCCAGTGTACCGAACACTCTGTCCTCGGCATTTTCACGCACGGCACAGGTATTGTATAAAATCAGCGAAGCCTTCGCCGGATCCTCTGTAAAGCCATAACCCATCTGCATCAGGATGCCGCTGAGTTTTTCGCCATCCGCCACATTGAGCTGACAGCCGAAGCTATGCAGGTAGGCAAGCGGCTGCTCGGGTCTTTCCGCAATCCAGCGGCGAACTTCCTGCACACAGGTTTCTGCCGGCGGCAGATTTGCCATATCCAATTTTTCTGGCAAAGCATTCCCTCCTGTTCTCTTGATATAAAAAGTCTCACATTTTATTATAACACAGCGGATGGGAAAATGCAAGTTTTTTATCGAAAAAACAGCGGAGCCGCAGCTCCGCTGTGTCTGTTATGGATCCAGAATATACCGCCACGGCATATTTTTCCAGTAGTCGCCTGCATAGTCAATTCCTACACGGACATCCGTATGGAAGGAGCAGGGCTTGCCGTCATCTTCGATCCACAGTGCTTCGGACGTCAGAAAACTGCCGCCGTTAAAGCTCCGGTCGATCTGCAGATATTTTGTCAGCTTCGCAGGGCCATCGTGCACCACGCCTGCCCGGAGCAGTACGCCCTGCGGCACTTCCCGCTCCCCCGTGATCACGTTCATCAGGTTGTGCATTCCATAGCATAGATAAACGTAAATGACACCGCTCTCCCGGTAGAGCATTTCCGTTCTCGGTGTTCTGCCCTTGGAGGCATGGCATGCCAGATCCTCGGTACCCCGGTATGCTTCCGTTTCCGCAATGCGTTCCCGCAGCTCCGTCCCGTCGGGCAAACGCCGCACGAGAATCTTGCCGACAAGATCCGGTGCCACTTCGAGACAATCCCGATGAAAAAAGGCTTCGTCCAGTCGTTTCATGATTTCCTCCGTTATACCTTCTGCTGCAGCTTTTCGCAAAGAGCCGCATCGGGCTTGACATAGAGCGTCTGCTGGTTCGTGAAAATCACCATACCGGGTTTCGCACCATTCGGCTTCTTCACGAATTTCACCTTACAGAAGTCCACGGGCACCTGTGCAGAATCCCTTGCCTTACTGTGGTAGGCTGCCAGCACTGCTGCCTGTCGGATGGCGGTTTCGCTCGGCTCCATTCCATCCGTAACGAGAATGACATGGGAACCCGGAATATTCTGTGTATGCAGCCAGAGATCCTGCTTGGCTGCCTGCTTCGTAGTCAGCAGATCGTTCTGGCGGTTATTCCGACCGACCAGAATCATGAAGCCGTCCTCGGAGCGGTAGACCATGGGCGGCTGCTGCTTCGGGGGCTTCTGTTTGCCATTGCGTTTCTTGGTATAGCCCTGTTCACACAGCTCCTCACGCAGCAGCAGGAGATCCGCTTCCGTCTCCGCACGGCTGAGCACATCAAAAACACTTTCCAGATAGGCAAGCTCCTGCTCACCCTGTGCAATCTGCTCGGCAAGCTTTTCCTTCGCTGTTGCCGCCTTGCGATAGAGCGTATAGTAATGCTGCGCATTCTGGGCCGGTGTGAGGTTGACCTTCAGCGGAATGGTGATCTGCGGAAAGGTTTCGTCGTAGAAATTTTCCACAACTGCCGCCGTATCCCCCTTTTGCAAACGATAGAGGTTCGCTGAGAGAAGATCCCCATAAAGCTTATTTTGCTCCATTTTGTCCGTTTCTGAAAGCTCCGCACGCTGGTTGGCAAGCTTGCGGCTGACACGTTCGAGACGTGTCATCACAAGACGGAACAGATCGTTCGCACGCTGCTTCATGCGTGCATGAAGATCACGTTTTGCGTAGAATTCATCCAGTGCTGCGCTAGCACTCGGCATGGATCTGACGACCATCAGGGCACCGTACTGCTCAGGACGCAGGAGACAATAATCCTTGAGCGTCCCCTCGGGCGTCTGCAGGATACTGAAGCTGCAGGTGCCGCTGCGCAGCATATCCGCTGTACGGTGCAGTGCAAACAGCAGACGTTCTCTGTGGGTCTGTGTCATTTCATGGGTACGCACAGTCTCGGATTTTGCCACATAATACGCCCATTCCCTTGCCAGCAGCGGTGAGACGCCTTCAAACAGCTGTACGAGCGCCTTGTCAAGCGGCGCATCCGGTGCAAGCAGCAGGGCAGAAATGATCGTATCGTCATCCGTATCCATAAAATTCAGGCGGCGGCTGCGATGCGGCATTTCATAAGGAAATCCGGGCAGAATGACACGCTCACGGGTCACATCCGCATTGCGCTTGAGGCTGTCAATGATATTGCCGTCCTGTCCGATCAGGATGCAGTTGGAATATCTTCCCATGACCTCGCAGGCAAGTGTGAGCTGCACACGGTCGCCCAGCTCATTGACGCACTCAAAATCGAGAAACAGAATACGCTCCAAGCCGTCCTGCCGCACGGCGAGCAGCTTTCCGCCGCCGAGGTGCTTGCGCAGCAGCATGCAGAACATGGGCGGAACCGCCGGATTCTCGATGGCAACCTCGGTCAGATGAATGCGTGCACTGTCGCCCGTTATGCTGATGAGGAGCTTTTGCATGCCGTCTCGTCCACGCAGATGAATGACCAGCTCATCACGGGATGGCTGGTGAATTTTATCCGCTCTGGTACCGACAAGCGTCTCCATTTCCTGTTTTACTGCATACAGATATGCACCGTCAAATGCCATGGGTCATCCTCCTAATAAGGGCAGTTCGTCCGCAGAGAGCGGACAATTTTGTTATTTCTTATGATAGACCAGAATTTCAAATTCTGTCTGTGTTTCGAGTGTTTCAAGTGACGCAAGTCGTTCACGCTCATCATGTCCCGTGCGATAAGCATAGGGAGTCATGCTGAAAAGATCGGCAATATCCTGCGAATGATCAAGCGCAATCCGCTTCTCGGCAGTCAGCTTCTGCGTGAACGAAAAGCCTTCCAGCGCATAGTCCCTGACCGCATTTTCATAGGGATTTTCGTAAACGGCAGCCTTCAGTTCCCAGAGGTGCTTTGCCGCAGGGATTACCATCACAAGACAGCCATCATCCTTCAGAACACGCAGAAATTCCTCGCCGCAATAGGGCGCAAAAATGCTCATCACCATATCACAGCTTTCGCTCTGCACGGGCAGATGGAATACACTGCCGACCGCATACTCCGTTTCCTTGTCCGCTCGTGCGGCAAGGTCAGCAGCAGTCTTGGCGATATCCACGCCGTAGCAGGTGCAGGAATGGCCGTGTTCTGCAAGAAATTGGCGAACACCGGATGTATAGTATCCCTCGCCGCAGCCCGCATCAAGCAGGATTCCTCCCTGCACAAGATAAGTCTGTGCCGCATTGCACAGTGCATCCAGAAGATGCGCATAATAGCCCTTCTGCAGAAAATTTCGTCTTGCACGCACCATCTCGGGGTTATCCCCTGGCAGCTTTGCATTCTGCCGGTTCGATGGCAGCAGATGAACATAACCGCTGCGTCCCCTGTCGAAGCAGTGGCGGTTCTCGCATTGCAGTGATTTTCCTGCTGCATGCAGCGGTTTTCCGCAGATCGGGCAGTTCCAGATCAGATCAGACATAGCTTACCGGATCGCCGCCTTCCCATTCGATGACGTTCAGTGCCGGGAACTGATTGCGCAGACGTTCTGCAAGCGCATGCACCATCACAATCTCCGTGTGATAATGACCACAGTCAATGAGACTCACGCCGTACTGCTTTGCCGCATACCAGCGGTCATGCTTAACATCCCCCGTCAGGAGCGCATCGCAACGTCCCAGAATCTCCTCCAGCATCGATGCGCCGGAACCGGAACAGATGCCAAGCGTACGGATCTGCGCATCTGCATCCGAAAAACGAACATAGGGACAGCCCAGCACATTCTTTGCAATGCGTGCAATTTCTGCCGCAGTCATGGGATTTTGCAGCGATACAATTCTGCCGCAGCCTGCCGCATCAAGCGGTGCAGTTTCGGATGAAAACGGTATTTGTTCGCCGAGAAGCGTCACCAGTATATCATTGATTCCGCCCTGTGCAATATCCATGGGCGTATGGCTGCAGATGGCTGCCATACGGTTTGCGGCAAGCTGATAGACCGGATCATTGGGAGAAAGCCGCTTCAGAGCGCTGAAAATCACCGGATGATGGGAAATCACAAGATCGCACCCCGCCGCTGCAGCCGCACTGACCGCTTCGGCAGTGATATCCAGTGTCACCATAATGCCTTCCACGCAGTGGGAAGGATCACCGACCAGAAGACCGGAATTATCCCACTTTTCCTGTGCCGCAAAAGGAGCGATTTCGTCCAGATATTGATAAATTTCCTGTACTGTCATTCTACTTCCTCCAATCGTTTCCGCATCTCTTCAGCCATATCATCAAACGGCGCCGCTGACTTACCGGCAGAGATCCTGCCGTCACGGGACTGACAAACCATAGCATACTGTCGTTTTGCATAGGCAAGGCAATGCGGATCGGAAAGATCCATCTTGCCGAAGCGCAGCAGCACAGCATCCGGCTGCGCACATACTCCCGTGTAAGTCACACGCATCACCGCATAGAGGAAACGATCATCCTGTACACAGGTTTCCTCCGAAATCGCAAATCCATTGTGATATAGCCAGTTTCGAAGCACGTCCGCCTTTGTCATCGGCTGCAGAACCAGATTGATGCCTTCGAGTGCAAATGGGCAGGTCTCCAGAATATGCACCATTGTTTCACCGCCCATTCCGGCAATGACAATATCCGTCAGGCCATCCGCCGGCACATGCACAAGCCCATCGGAAAGGATCGTGCGGATGGTATCCTGGTATCCGTATTTCTCAATCGTGCGGGATGCAGCGGCAAGCGGACCGACACCGATATCGGATGCAATTACCGCTTTTGCAATCCCCTGTTCGATCAGGTGAACTGCCAACAGGGCGTGATCCGTTCCGACATCGCAGACCAGATCTCCATTTTGAATGTAGGCGGCACACGCCAGTAATCTCGGATTCAACATCATTTCTCCTTAAAATCAATCAGGGGCTGCAGCAAAGCTGCAGTCCCGTCAGTGTTGTATTCTTTTACTTATTGGCAAAATGTGCCTGCAGCTTTGCAACCAGTTCCTCCGGATCTACATCATGCACTGCGCAAGCCTGCGCCAGTGTCTCGCCTCTTGCAGAGGGGCAGCCGAGACAATGCATGCCCATTTCCAGAAAATAGGGAGCAACCTCAAAATCTGCATCGAGAATATCGCCGATCACAGTATCCTTTGTTACTTCAAATGCCATATGAAAAACCTCCATATTCTGCCGCTTCTGGCATCACAGAATTTCATGCAGAAAGCACAGCAGCTGCTGTGCTTTCCTACTTATTCCATTATTCTTCTCTCATCTTAGCAAAGCACTCGCTGCAGTAAACTGCACGACCCTCGCTGGGCTGGAACGGTACTCTTGCCTCACCGCCGCAGCTTGCGCATGTTGCAGTGAACATTTCTCTTGCAGCCTTCGGAGCGCCCTTTCTTGCGCTGCGGCAGCTTCTGCATCTCTGGGGCTCATGCTCGAAACCCTTTTCTGCATAGAACTCCTGCTCGCCGGCAGAGAATACAAATTCCGCTCCGCATTCCTTGCAAGTTAATGTCTTGTCTTCATACATGATTGTTTACCTCACTTAAGTTATTTGTTTCGGACTACGGACGGGGTATAACCGACACCTTTGATGAATCAACGCTCTCTTTAAGCTACAAGCCCTATCTATCGACCTGCCTGCGGCAGGTTACGATCATGATTGAAAGTACGCTGTACTTTCCACGGCACGCATTTTTCTACGCACCCGCTGCATGGCATTATCCACAGCCTTGGGACTGATCCCTAGTTGCTGCGCTGCCTGCGCATACGATGCGCCTGCCATAATGCACTGCAATATCTCCCACTCCTTGTCTGACAGCATCGCCATCACCTGCATCCGGCAGTGGGCATAGTTTTCTTTTTCCACGAGGATGCTCTCCGGAGTTTCCGCATCCGCAAGTCCTGCCTGTTCTTCCATCACCTGCGCAATATCTGCCACGGGCGCCGCATGATTGCCGCTGCTTCTGACCAGACTGCGCATACGATTTACAATGCAGGTCTGCACAAATGCAGAAAAACTACCGCCCCGTTCTTCCCGGTAGCCTGAGATCGCATGCAGAAGCGTGATCAGACCTTCTTGTGCAAGATCATCCGCATCAGCAGGCGTTGCTGCATAGCGATTTGCATGAAACCGCACCAGCTTCAGATACCGTTTCAGGAGGATTGCTTCCGCATCCACGGATTCTCTGGCAAGTACCGCCAGCTCTTCATCGGAAGCTGCTTCCAGCTCCGCTTGGGACAATTCCTGCATCCGAACCTCCGTATGATACAGATCAGTTACTTCACTGCGAACGCAGCTCTGCCGTCGGAGAACAGATCTCCGCCCAGCGCATCATTCGCCACCACCAAAGGAAAATCCTCGATGTAAAGGCGTTTTACGGACTCACATCCGAGATCCTCGAATGCAATAACCTGCATTTCCTTGATGCAGCGCGCTGCAAGCGCTCCTGCGCCGCCGACTGCACAAAGATAGACCGCACGATTTCTCGCAACCGCATCACGCACTGCCTGTGAACGTTCGCCCTTGCCGATCATTGCGGCAAGACCAAGATCCAGAAGCCGGGGTGCATACGGATCCATTCTGCCCGAAGTCGTCGGGCCGCAGGAACCAATGGGCTTTCCGGGCGGTGCAGGTGTCGGACCGGCATAATAGATCACAGCACCTTCGAGCGGGAACGGCAGCTCGCCGCCCGCATCTAGCAGAGCGGCAATGCGCTTATGCGCAGCATCACGTGCCGTATACACATACCCCGAAAGCAGGATCTTGTCGCCGATACGCAGTTCATTTGCACATTGTTTTAAATCCTGTGCACAGATACGCCGTATTTCCGGCATAATACCACCTCAGGGGAAATTAGTCAGTTACAGATGCTTCTGCATCCTTGATGAGCTCGCTCATATCGAAGGAGAAGTTGCTGTGCTTCTTCTCAGGCTTCGGAGCGGGTCTGCCATCATTTGCAGCCGGCTGTGCACTGCTGTACTTCGGAGAAGCGGGGCTGTTCATGATATTCTCCATGGTCTCCTCTTCTACCTTTGTATTGGTCTCTACGCAGTCACGAGCTTCTGTGATCACGTCGCCTGCAGCCTTGATCTTCTCATCCATAACCTTGGAAGCCTGGTTCATCAGATTGCTTGCCTCACGGAAGCTCTTCTCGATGCCGTCGATCTCGATGGTCAGCATGGACTTGATGGTTGCAGTAAGCTGCTTCACTCTTGCCTGCTGCTCGAGTGCATCCTTCTTGATCTCTGCTGCTTCCTTTTCAGCCTTTGTGGTTGCAGTTGCAAGCACTGCATCAGCCTCAGCTCTTGCAGAAGCTGCCTTATCCTCAGCATCCTTCAGAAGGCGCTCAGCCTCAGCCTTTGCATCGGAAACAGTCTTTTCTGCAGTTGCATTTGCCTCAGAAACTGTTTTCTCAGCCTTTTCGTCAGCCTCAGAAGTTGTCTTTGCAGCATATGTATCCGCATCGGAAATGGTCTTTTCAGCCTTTGCATTTGCCTCAGAAACAGTGGTTTCAGCGAGTGCATTTGCCTCAGAAACAGTCTTTTCAGCCTGCTCATTTGCTTCTGCAACCTTCTTGTCAGCCTCAGCCTTTGCAGCAGCCTCGAGCTGCAGTGCATTCTGCTGTGCCTGTGCGAAGATCGCACTCATATCAAAGCTCGGTGCGAAGCCTGTGGACTGAGAAGCCTTTGCCTCAAGCTCGGAAACCTTCTTATTCAGTTCCTCGATCTTTGCATCCTTCTCATCGGCAGCCTTCTGCAGCGCTTCATTTTCATCAGCCTTTGCCTTGAGCTCATCCTGTGCAGCAGCTACTTCAGCAGCCTTTGCAGCGATCTCACCATTGAGCTTTGCAACCTGTGCGGACAGCTCGCTGGAATCGGAAGCAGAAGCCTTCAGAGAAGTATTCTCACTGGTCAGCTGGCCGATCTCAGCCTTGAGCTGTACGATCTCCTGCTGATATTCACGCATTTTGCTCTCATCAGCGCCGCTGTTCTTTGCCTGCTGCTGCATGATCTGCTTCATTTTCTGGGTGTCAGCATTTCTAGCTTCCTTTTCTGCATTCAGAGCAGCTGCAAGCTGGGATGCCTTATCCATTGCGCCCTTGAGCTGTGCTTCTGCGTCTGCTGCACGCTTATCAGCCTCAGCAGCCTTCTTATCAGCAGCCTCCAGGTCGCTTCTGTATTGTTTTACGAGCTCGGACTCCGCAGGATCGAGTTCCTCGTCACGCTTCTTCAGCTCATCTTCCAAATCGCAGATCTTGGAATTGAGTTCGTCGAGATAGGTCATGACGGATTCTTTTTCCAGACCGCCGGGTCTCATTGTCGTCTTCAGTACACCAGATGGGATATCCATTTTCAAGCTCTCCTTTACACACAGGCAGGCATTTTTCTCAAAAAACACCAATCCTGTTTTCAATATTAATCTAATTATACCATATTTCTCTTCATCTTGCAAGAGATTTTATGTAAAATTCATCACTCGATTTTCGTGCATTATGACTAATTTCAACATTTTACCCCATAAAACAAAGAAAAACCGACCGGAATAACCGGTCGGTTCCTATAATTTTTACTTACTTTCCGCCAAGGATCTCAAAAATATCATCCATGTTCATGTCGTTGACAGAGGACTTCTTGCTCGGCTGGCCGAAATCCATATCATCGAGCATGGGATTGTCGATCGGGATAATATCATCCTCATCCTCTGCGGGAGCCTCATCCTCAAAGTCAGCAGCGATGACAGTGATCGTCATCTCATCCTGCATATCTTCCTTGAATGCTGCACCGAAAATGAACTGTACATCGGGAGCTGCAGCTTCTGTGATCATCTTGGAAGCTGTATCCACGTCGGAAGCCAGTGTATCCTCGGACATTGCAACGTTGATGAGCAGTCTCTTTGCACCTGCAATGGAGGTTTCGAGCAGCGGGCTGCTGATGACTGCCTTAGCAGCCTCAGTTGCCTTGTCCTTGCCTGCGCCATGACCGATTGCCATATGTGCGTAGCCTGCACCCTTCATCGTGGTGGAAACGTCTGCGAAGTCAAGGTTGATGTAGCCTTCCTCAACGATCAGATCAGCGATGCTCTTTACACCTGTCTTGAGAATATCATCGGACAGTGCGAAGGATTCCTTCATGGTGAGCGGTCTTTCCAGACCAACGAGCAGTCTCTCGTTCGGGATCACGATCAGGGAGTCCACATACTTCTTCAGCTCTGCGATACCTCTCTCTGCCTGTGCCATCTTCTGCTCACGCTCAAATGCGAACGGCTTTGTTACAACCGCCACTGTCAGGATACCCATCTCCTGTGCTGCCTTTGCAACGATGGGAGCTGCACCGGTACCGGTACCGCCGCCCATACCAGCGGTGATGAATACCATATCCGCACCCTTGAGTGCTGTCTCGATCTCTTCAATATTTTCCTCGGCGCTGTGCTGGCCGATCTCCGGCTTGTTGCCTGCGCCTCTGCCCTTGGTCAGCTTTGCACCGATCTGAATACGGGTTGCTGCCTTGGAATTGTTCAGAGCCTTTGCATCTGTATTGATTGTTACATATTCAATGTCGCTGACGCCGGAGTCTACCATGCAGTTGAGCGCATTACCGCCGCCGCCGCCGACACCGATCACCTTAATATTTACATCCGGATCGAATGCTTCCTCGTAAATGAAGTCCGCCATTGTATTTCCTCCTACCAGCTTTTATTCTCACGCAAAATACGCAATTTTACATAGATATTATTAGACATATATTATTTTAGCACATACGCTCCGATTTTGCAAGACTTTTTTGACAATTTTTCATTTTTTCCTATTCTCACAACTTAAAGCGGCGTTTTTCTGCCTTTTTTAACAAAATTGCACATGAACATTTATTCTTCGACAGAATCCTGTGTCGTTTCTGTGACGGGATTTCCGAATTCATCGGTCGGCGGTTCTGTGGTTTCCTGCGGAAGCGGCGCTTCTACATTCGATTTATCACGGAAGGAACACTGGTTATTCCCGATCATCGTGAGATAGCCTTCCTTATCCGACGGCTGCTGGGAAATAATATGCTGCGCAAAGTCAATCTTATATTCGATCTCATCCCAGTTTCCCATGTCGAATTCGATGCGGTTGTCAAAATTGACAATAATATTATGGGCTTCCGTCATATCCACAGAAACGATCGGCACAGCAAGTTCCCCCTTGTTGATCAGTTCCATAAAGGAACTCAGGATCTTATTGTCCCTCTCCTTCTCCGCTGTGATCCATGTTCCGGTAACCGGTTCGAAGGGGGTATAACCGTAGATCGTGACAAGCCCCTCCTGCGGATCCATGGTATCCTCAAGGATCTTTCCGGTCTCACTGACAACAAGTGTACCGAATTCATAGACAATATTATATTTCGGTACACATTTCTGCACGTCAATGAGCAGGGTACTCGGGAACTGCCGGGTGATCGTGATCTGCTCGACATTCACCAGATTCTGCAGGGCACGTTCTTCCGCTGCGTCGATGTCGATGCGCAGCATATTGTCACCGGCTTTGATGCCCGTTGCCGCAGCAATCTCTTCTGCGGTGTACATTTTTGCATCGCCTGCGACCTGTATCTTTTCAATATTAAAGAATACCGTCATGGAAAGCGTAACAATGACTGCGAACGCCAGCAGCACAACAATGATCCCGTATAGGGGCATACCACGCCGCCGGCGTCTGATTCTGCGATAATTATTTTCACGCTCCATGCTTGTTTTTTCTACATCTCTCATATGTTGTCCCCTTTTCAGATTCTGGTAATTTCCGCACCAATACTCCGCAGCACCTGTTCCGGGCTGTCATAGCCACGGTCAATATGGCAGATCTCGGTGAGCACGGTTTCGCCCGCCGCACTCAGTCCGGCAATCAGCATTGCTGCGCCGCCCCGCAGATCCGTTGCCTGCACACAGGCGCCATGCAGACGCTGCACACCATTGACAATTGCTGCACGCCCCGACACCTGAATGTCCGCACCCATTTTCACAAGCGCATCGACATGCCGGAAGCGATTTTCAAAGATATGCTCCTCCACCACCGTCGTTCCCGTTGCCACACAAAGCGGCGCCATCAGGATCGCTTGTGCATCGGTCGGGAATCCCGGGTAGGGCA
This sequence comes from Oscillospiraceae bacterium, assembly GCA_045544635.1. GTDB lineage: Bacteria > Bacillota > Clostridia > Oscillospirales > Ruminococcaceae > UBA3855. The sequence continues at coordinate 20,644 of JAZPZJ010000046.1, read as the reverse complement.
TGGTTCTGATATTTCTGACCGCACGAATCGGCGCACCCGCTTGAAAATACAAATTCTCATGCGCTGTACTGATCCGGCAGTTCATTTCCTCGAACACATCGAGGATGCTTGCCATGTCGCCGGTGTGCACATGCTTGAGGCCAAGTACACCGCCGGTCGCTGCTGCCGCCGCAAGCCATGTTGCTGCAACGATCCGGTCTGGCATGATCCGGTATGTACAGCCGCTGAGCTTTTTGACGCCGCTGATGACGATCGTATCCGTTCCGTCGCCGCTGATCCGTGCACCGCACCGCCGCAGAAAGCCTGCAAGATCCACGATCTCCGGTTCCCTTGCGGCATTGCCGATAATGGTTTCACCCTTCGCACGCACGGCAGCGAGCAGAATATTTTCCGTAGCTCCCACCGAAGGAAACTGCAGATGGATCTTGGCTCCATGCAGCCCGTTCGGGGTTGTGCAGGAAAGAATTCCGTTTTCCTCACGGATCCGCACACCCATCCGCCGCAGCGCCTGCAGGTGCAGATTGATGGGGCGAGGTCCCAGCTCGCAGCCGCCGGGATAGCCCAGCGTACAGCTTCCCATCCTGCCGAGTACGGCACCGAGAAAAATGATCGACGAACGCATTTCCCGCATAAACTGCTCCGGAATTTCAAAAGCGTCCATCCCCTGCGCAGCGATCCGTACAGTCGTCCCCTGCATTTCGCAGTCGCAGCCCAGTTTTGTCAGAATCCGGCAGGCAGCATAAACATCTGAAAGCTTCGGGCAATTCTCCAGAACGCTTTCCTCTTCGCAGAGCAACGCTGCCGCCAGAATCGGCAGAGCACTGTTCTTTGCGCCCTGCACCGCAATTTCTCCTTCAAGGCGTCTGCCGCCCTGAATCACGAGTTTTTGCATCAGCTCCACCCCTTTCTATTCCATTCTATGATGGAACCGGAATTGGGTGCAGCTGAATAATCTTACTTTTTCAGAAGTCCTGCAATGACCTTCCAGATACGTTCATCCGTATCACGGATCGCAAGTGACGCAGCATTCTGTGCCATGCTCTGCACCTTGGCAGGGCTCTGGTACAGCGCTTCAATCCGGGAGATGAGATCCTCGGATGTCACATTCTTCTGTTCGATCACGATCGCAGCGCCCGCCTTGCCAAGGACATTGGCATTGTGGAACTGGTGATTGCCCGTCACGATCGGAGACGGGATCAGAATGGAAGGCTTGCCGAGCGCTTCCAGCTCTGCGAGTACCGACGCACCTGAACGGCAGATCACAAGATCCGCTGCTGCCATACAGGTATCCATATCATTGATGTATTCGCTGATGCGGATGCGGCTGTTCTTCATGGGAACACCGTATTCCTTCATTTTCTGCGGAAAGGTGTCCTTACCCATGCCGCCGTAGCCATGAATATGGTTGATCGAAAGTCCTTTGCCATGGTGCCACTTGAGCACCTCTGCCATGGTATCATTGATGCAGCCTGCACCGAGACTGCCGCCGAACGACAGGATACAGAAGCTGTCATCAAAGCCAAGCTCCGCTCTCGCCTGTGCACGGCTCTTCTGCAGAAGCTCCGCACGGACAGGAAGACCGGTCACGGTGTACTGAATGGAATCATCAAAATACTGCAGTGCTTCCTGCACCGTCAGCATCACATGGTCCACTTCCTTGGCGAGGAGCTTGTTGGTCACACCGGGGAAAGCATTCTGCTCATGAATGGCGGTGGGGATGCCCATTTTTGCCGCCATACGGATGATGGGACCTGCAACATAGCCGCCTGTGCCGATGGCGATGTCGGGCTTGAAGTCATTGATGATGGCTTTTGCCCGTCTGCCGGAATTGGCAAGATACCAGACAGCCTTAGCGTTGCGCCCGATATTCTCGAGTGAAATTCTGCGCTGGAAGCCTGCAACTTTAATATGTGCAAGCTCATAGCCTGCCTGCGGCACGAGCTTTGCCTCCATGCCGTTGGGCGTTCCGGCAAACAGGAATTCTGCGTCCGGAATATGCTGCTTGATAATGCCGGCAATGGCAAGTGCAGGGTTGATATGTCCGCCTGTACCGCCGCCTGCGAGAAGTACTTTCATAATATCACCTTTCTGTGCGTGGAAGTTTCAGGATCAGGCATCCTGTTTGTATACAGGTTCTGCCTGTGTCTGCTCCTGCTTGGGAGCGCTGCTTCTGCGATCCGGGAGTGCATAGCGCTGTCTCGAAACGTTCAGCACAATGCCCATCTGCATCAGCTGCATGATCAGCGCCGTACCGCCGTAGCTGAAGAACGGGAGACTGATACCGGTATTCGGTACCAGACCGCTGACAACGCTCATATTAATGAATGCCTGCAGACCGATCTGCAGTGTAAAGCCGATGGCAATGAGCATGCCAAAGCGATCCTTTGCCTTGGAGGCAATGTGGAATCCCTGTACAACGAGCATTACGAACAGGAGGATCACGGTAATCGCACCAACCAGACCAAGCTCCTCACAGACAACAGCAAATACAAAGTCGTTTTCTGCTTCCGGGAGGTAGAGGTATTTCTGGCGGGACTCGCCCAGACCCAATCCGAATACGCCGCCCGAACCGATGGCGATCAGCGATTGTCTTGCCTGCCATGTGGTATCGAGATCCGTGCTCTCGAACGGATGCAGCCATGTGCCGAGACGTTCTGCGAAGTAATTGTATTTTTCTACAACAGTTTTATAAATGACCACGGCTGCCACTGCTGCAACGCCCATGATCGCTGCGATGATCAGATGCCACACTCTTGCACCGCCGATAAAGATCAGGATAATACCGATCATGCAGATCAGCAGCGTACAGGACAGATGGGGCTGCTTCATCAGAAGCGCCGCAATGATGCCAAGCATCAGCATAAAGGGAATTACGCCGACCGTTGCTTTTTTCATGCGGTCGTAGTTTTTGTCGATCGCATACGCAAACAGAATGACCACAGCAAATTTTGCAAGCTCCGATGGCTGGAAGGTCGTAAAGCCTAGATCGATCCAGCGCTGGCAGCCCGTGCCGAGATCCGTACCGATGAAGAGCACGAGGATCAGCATCACAATACTGCCGATATACGCAGTCAGAGCGATCCAGCCCTTCTGGAAAATACGATAGTCCACAAAGGACATGATAAACATGGCAACAAGCCCGATGCCGGCGAAGATCATCTGGCGGAACGCATAGAAATAGCCGTCCTTTCCTTCGTGGATCGCAATGGCATAGCTTGCCGAAAACATCATCAGAACGCCGACGCCGAGCAGAATCAGCACAACGATGATAAAGGTCACATCTGCACTGCCGAGCCGGGTTCTTACCTTTTCTTTTTTGGTACGGGCTGCGGTATTTCTGGTGCCGCCCACACTCCTTACATTATTCTGCGCCATGCTGCGCTCCCCTTTCCGAAGTTATACGTTGCGGATTTACCGGTAAACCATCACGGCGATCACACTGCAGAACACTGCAAAGCCTGCAAGCACAGCGATCCGCTGCCAGTGCTTTAGCCCCTCCTGCCGCATGGCAGTCTGCAGGGTTTTCCCATGTTTTTTCCATGATGGAATGAGATTCAGAAGATAGACTGCCGCCGTCAGCAGCAGTGCAAGATGCAGTCCGCTGAGGATGCAGACCGCTGTAAGCATACCGCTCATCCAGAAGCTACCGGTTCTGCCAAGCCGGCATTTCGCCGGATGCAGATTCCAGATCAGCGTTCCCATGCAGGCACCAGCTGCAGTCAGTGTCAGCAAAACAGGCAGATCCCGTGCCGCCTGCATCATAAGGATCGTCATTCCCAGCAGCAGCACGCCGCCGACCGAAATGGTGGTGCCGTCCGGCTCTTCCTCCAGCGCACAGGCGCACATCCAGAGCAGCGTTCCTGCTGCAGCTGTCAGCGGCAGATACAGGAAACCTGCGTCATAACGGAAGAAACCAAAGTCAAGCACGGTATCCTCCGTGCCATACATAACCAACAGCAATGCCGTCAGCAGGAACACCGCAAGCACCCGCAGAAGAACAGGCTGTCTGCGAATCGGTTTGCGTGCGACGATACGGCGGTCGATCCCGAAGCCAACCCCTGCGCAGAGCAGTGCATAGCAGACCGAAAGAAGCAGCAGCCGTGTTTCCTGCTGCACAGAAGCCGATGTGCTGTCAAGCACACAGAATGTCCGATAGAGTGCAAACGATACCGCAAGCCCGAAGAGCGCACCGAACACAAGGAGCAGTCCTCCCATGGTCGGACGCATGCGGTCGCCGGCGGCTTCCGTCTGCTGTTCCTTTGGCTCCAATGGTTCGCAAAACCGGAGTTTCTGCAGGAACGGCACAAGCGCCGCACCCATGATACCGCTTGCCAATGCAGCCAGAACCGCTGCTATAAGCTGCAGCCAGAGCGGCATTACAGCGTTCCGTAGAGGTTTGCGATGATCTCTTCAAGATGCATGCCGTGGCTTGCCTTGAAGAGCACGCAGTCTCCCTCTTGCAGCATTTCACGCAGCTGTGCTGTCAGCGTTTCCGGATCCTCTGTAAGATATTTTTCTACGGTGTCACCGGCATTTTCACAAATGGCTGCCGATGCGCTGCCATAGCAGAACAGCAGATCAATACCGGCGTTTTTCACCATTTCACCGACCATCGCATGGAGCGCTTTGCTGTGTTCGCCAAGCTCCAGCATATCGCCGAGTACGGCGATCTTTCTGCCGGTGCACTGGTAATTTCCCAGAACGCCGAGCGCTGCACGCATGGAATCGGGACTTGCATTGTAGCAGTCCGCAATGACAGTCTGTCCATTCTTTTCCATGATATTCTGGCGGTTGCCGGTCGGCTCATATTTTGCCAGGCCGCAGAGGATCTCCTGCGGTGTCATGCCGGCAAGATCGCCCACAAGGTATGCTGCCAGCGCATTTTTCACATTATGAATTCCCACAGTCGGCAGTACAGCGAGGACGGAATTCTCCCCATGACGGATGGTAAAGGTCGTCACGCCGTCATCCTCTTTGATGTCCTCGGCGTGAATATCCACGCCAATGTGATCAGGCGTCACGGAATAGGTTAGCACGGGACGCTCCAGCTTCTGTCCAAGATCACGGAGCATCGGATCATCGGCGGACACGATCAGGGGGGCATCCGCCTTCATGCCCTCAAGCATTTCCAGTTTTGCTTTCAGGATGCCTTCCTGTGAGCCAAGATGCTCGATGTGGGAATAGCCGATATTGGTGATGACCGCCATGGTAGGCTTGGCGCTGCACGACATGCGGGAGATCTCTCCGAAATGGTTCATGCCCATTTCAATGACCGCTGCACCATGCTCCTTGGTCAGTCCGAACAATGTCTTTGGCATACCGATCTCATTATTGAAGTTCTGCGCCGTTTTGAGCGTATTGAATTTTTCCGCAAGCACACAGGCGATCATTTCCTTCGTGGTGGTCTTGCCGACACTTCCGGTCACACCGACCAGCGGGATGTCGAACAGATCACGATAGTAGCCGCCGATGTCCAGCAGTGCCTGCCCGGTGTGCCTCACTACAATGCACGGCAGATCGCCGATCTGTGTATCCGTGACTGCGGCTACTGCACCGGCTTCAATTGCCTGTGCTGCGAAATCATGACCATCGAATTTCGCACCACGCAGGGCAAGGAACAAGCATCCCTGCGGAAGCTGGCGGGTATCGGTGCTGATGCAGGTGATTTCTGCGTCAATCGGGCTTTCTGTACCAAGCGCTTTGGCAAGCGCCTTGAGTGAAATCGGTTCCATGATATTCCTCCTATGCCAATGCATGCAGTGCATCGGCAACAATTTCACGTTCATCAAAATGAACGGTTCGGTTATTTTCAAAAATCTGATAATCCTCATGCCCCTTGCCGGCAAGCACGATCACATCGCCTGCCTGTGCATTCCGGACAGCATGGAAGATCGCATCTCTGCGGTCGGTCACGACATCACGGGAAACCTTGCTGTCTGCAAGTCCCTCCAGCACATCCGCAATGATCGCATCCGGATCCTCGTCACGGGGATTGTCGGAGGTAACGATCAGGTGGTCGGCATACTTTGCCGCTGCCTGCGCCATCAGGGGGCGTTTGGTTCTGTCACGGTTGCCGCCGCAGCCGAACAAGCAGATCAATCTGCCCTCGGTGTAGAGCTTTACATTTTCAAGGATGTTTTCGATCGCATCCGGTGTATGCGCATAGTCGCAGATCACAGAGAACTCACGCCCTGTCGGGATGACCTCGCATCTGCCCTTGACGCCGGGGCATTCCTGCAGATGGGGCAGGATCTGTTCGTTCCTGAGTCCCAGACTGCGGCAGGCTGCATAGGCAGCAGAGGCGTTGGCGATGTTGAAATAGCCGGTCATGCGCATTCTGATCTCCTGTGTGACATCGGGCGCAGCAAGCTGAAAGGATGCACCTGCGGCCGTGACGGATCCTGCCGTATACACATAATCCGCTTTCTCGCCGCCGACGCTGTACTTATCACAGAGAAGCACGGCATACAGCCTTTTCCCGTAATCATCGTCCGTATTGATGATCGCTGTATCACAGATGTCAAACAGCATCCGCTTTGCCTCGTAGTAGGCTTCCATCGTTTTATGATAGTCCAGATGATCCTGCGTGAGATTCGTGAACACAGCGGTATCAAAATGTGTCGGACCGATACGCTTCTGCACCAGACCAAAGGAGGAAACCTCCATCACGACCACATCGCAGCCGCTGCGGTACATTTTATCATAGAGCGCCATGAGTTCAAACGTCAGGGGTGTGGTGTTATTGGTATGAACGACTTCATCACCGATCTCATTCTGGATCGTACCGATGAGTCCGACCTTATGCCCATTCGCCGTCAGGATATACTTCACGACGCTGGTGATCGTGGTCTTGCCGTTCGTGCCGGTGACACCGACGAATTTCATTTTACGTTCGGGATGACCAAACCATGCAGCGCACAGATCTCCGTAGCAGGCACGGCTGTCCTCCACGATGATCTGACGTTCGCCCAGTCCTAAATCACGTTCTGTCACAACGGCAGCCGCGCCCTGTTCGAGTGCCTGTGCCGCAACGCTGTGTCCGTCAAAGCGCTCGCCCTTCACACAGACATAGAGACAATCCTTGACGATCTTTCGGTTATCATCGGTGATCGCAGTGATTTCCGCATCACCGATCGTTGTTGGAATTCGGTTTTCCAGTAACTCTGCAAGCTTCATAGCAGCCTCCTATTATATATGGTATCAGCCACTCTGGTCATTTACGATATATGTCAGTTCAATGACGGTGCCGATCTCCACTCTTGTACCCGGTTCCACGGACTGGCTTTGTACCAGAACGTCGCTTCTGCTTGCCGCCGCACCAACGGAGACATAGTTGAGTCCACGGTTGGTGAGCGCCTGATTTGCGGTAACCGCAGTAAAGTTCCGCAGGTCGGGTACCTCTACATATTCTGTCGCATATGCTTTATCCGTATACAGGATCACGGTGCCGTCATGAGAAACGGTAGAGCCTGTCAGCGGACACTGCTTCACAACGGTATCACCCTCACCCTTGATCTCATACTGCAGACCGAGTGCATCAAGTGTGGACTGTGCGGATGCAACATCGGAATCAAGCAGCAGCGGCACGGTCACATCGAGCAGTGCATATTCTTCTTCGGTATATTCCGGATAATAGCCCAGATATGGAAGTGCTTCCTCCAGCACGGCTCTTGCATAGGGTGCGCAAACCACGCTGCCGTAGTAGCCGATATCGGTATTCGGTTCATCCGCCATGATCAGCATCACGATCTCAGGATCGTCCGCCGGTGCAAAGCAGGAATAGGATGCAACATACTGCATGTTTTCGTCATCGTATTCGTCGAGCTTCTGGGAAGTACCGGACTTACCGCCGATCGCATAGCCCTTGATATAAGCGTTGCTGCCGTCGTTGTCATCCACGACTGCCTGCAAAAGCTGTCTGACCGTGGCGGAGCTTTCCTCGGAGATTACCTGACGCTTCACGGTGGTTTCCGTTGTTTCCAGCACGTTGCCGTCACTGGAGACGATCTTGCTTACGATATGCGGCTCCACAAGGTAGCCGCCGTTGACTGCTGCGGCAATCCCTGTCACCATCTGCATCGGGGTCAGCTTATTGGTCTGACCGAACGCACTCGAGGACAGCTCAACGATACCCATGTCCTCTTCCTTCTTGTAAAGGCTGTTCACCTCACCGGGAAGGTCGATACCGGTTCGTTCCGTCAGTCCGAATGCGCTGAAGTAGGACGAGAATGTATGCACGCCAAGTCTCTGGCCGACCTCGATGAATGCGGGGTTGCAGGAATTGGTCAGTGCTCTTGAGAAGGTCTGCATGCCGTGACCGGAAAGCTTATGGCAGTGGATCGGCCAGTCTGCAACCTCCATCACACCGGTGCAGTTGAACATATCGGTTTCGGGATTGACAACCTGCTCCTCAATCGCAGAAGCGGAGGTGAAAATCTTGAAGACGGATCCGGGCACATACAGCTCCGTGATCGCCTTATTTTTCCACTGCTTTTCTCGGGCAGCGATATAGGCATCCCTGTACTCCTCCTCCGGCAGCATCAGCAGCTCCTCGGAAACGACGGGATCATAGATCGTGGACGGATCATTCAGATCAAAGCTCGGATAGGTTGCCATTGCATAGACCGCACCCGTCTTTGCATTCATGATAATGCCGCAGGCACGGTTGCGCACCTCATAAGCTGTGCACATCTCCTGCAGATTCTTCTCTAAATAATACTGCAGCGTAGTATCCAGCGTCAGGTACAGAGAGCTTCCGTCCTGCGCAGGATAGGTCGTCGCAAAACGGTAGGGCATGGCATTGCCGTTGGCATCCGTTGCGGAGATCACTCTGCCGTTCGTGCCGGACAAGTAGGTATTGTAATAAGCCTCCAGACCGTACTGACCCTTGCCATCACTATTGGTAAAGCCGATGACCTGCGCAGCCAGCTCGTTCTGCGGATAATAACGCTTAGTATCTTCCTGTGTGGTGACGGAATTGATGCCGTACTCATCAAAATAAGCGATCAGTGCATCGGCAACGTCCTTTTCCACCTGATTTTTCAGCACATAGTACTGGGTATCCATCTCCATTGCATTTTTCACGGTATCCTGGGAAATTTCCAGCTTTTCCGCAAGGGTTTCAATGATCTCCTGCCGCAGCTCTGCAATGGGGATGATGCGCTTTCCTTCTTCAAGCGTACCGCCCTCATCCACGATCTTCTGGCGTTCCTTCATGATCTCCTCAATGGATTCCATTTCTTCACGGAACAGGGACGGGTCGATGAAAACCTTGTACACCGTTGCGCTCCACGCAAGGGGGGTACCGTTTGCATCATAGATCGTTCCCCGGTTTGCTGAAATTGTAATATTGCTGAAATGTGTGCTGTTTGCCATTTCCGCATAGAATTTATGGTCTACAACACTGAGCCAGAACAGGCGGACGATGACGGCGATCGCAACCACCAGCATCACCACCAGCACGACCAGATTACTGCGGATTCGCATCGCAGTTGTCGGTTCATGATTGGCTGTCATTTCCATTCCTCCTCTCATCCGATTGCCTGCAAAGATAAACAGGCAGGTTCGTCCCCTGCCTGTCTGCTTTGTTTCTCACTTCTCAAACAGCAAAGTCAACCTATCTCACGCACCTGACCGCATCCGCCCGGCATGCTCTGCCTTTCTTTTTCTTGGGCGGACAACGGTCAAGCCTCGCATACACTCGCTGTTATGCCCTTTCTTCCATTGCTTCCGTTGTTCTGTGAACATTCTGGCAGACGCTTCTTTCTGTAATCTATGCGTCCTATCCCCTGAGATATTCCACTAAATTATCGAACCAGTTCTTCACCTTGACGAAGAAATTCTGTTCCTCTGCCGGGATCTCCACCACGTCATTCGTCTGGATCTCCACATACTCGATCTGCGACTTATCAATAGTACGCATACCGAGTACATTTTCTGCATATTCCTGAATATTTTTACTGGAGGTCTTTCCGGCGATTTCAGACTGCATGCGAACATTCTCGCTCTGCAGATTCATGTATTCCTGTTCTTTCGCTGTAATTTCATTACTAAGCTGGAGCTGCTGCACATTACTGAGAATCACCGCACCCAACAGAGCAAAACCCAGAAACACATAAATGATTGCTTTGACAATGGATACTGTTTTACCGCTGTATTTTCCCATTTCAATCTCTGTGTTGCTCGCAGGCCGGTATGAAGGCGGTACTTCAAGCGGTGCTGCACTATCGTAATACTGCACACGCACCTGACTGCCCTGACGCTCATAATAAGCCATGCAACGAACTCCTTTCTATCAGTCTAAGCTTTGCGCTGCGACTTCGGTTGTTCTGTGCAAGCTCTTCCTCACATGCTGTGATGGGCTTGCGTACAACCAGTGTTCCCTTTGGCTTTTTGCCGCAGACACACTGCGGAAAATCCGGTGGGCAGGTGCAGCCGCTGCACCATTTTGCAAATTGCTGCTTGACAATGCGGTCTTCCAGGGAATGGAAGGTGATCACCGCAAGTCTGCCGCCGGGCTTCAAGCAATCAAATGCCGCATCCAGCCCATTTCTCAGATGTCCGAATTCGTCATTCACAGCGATACGGATCGCCTGGAATGTTTTTTTGCAGGGGTTCTTGTCCCTGCGGAATTTCTGCGGTATGGACGCTCTGACGATATCCGCAAGCTGTCCGGTACGGAGAATCGGCTCCGTTTCTCTGGCTCTGACGATATTTGCCGCAATTCTTCCGGCAAATTTTTCCTCACCATAATCCCGCAGAATCCTTGTCAGCTCCTGTTCGGACCAGGTTCCGACAATGTCCTGTGCGCTCAGTCCAGTCTGGCTCATTCGCATATCCAGCGGCGCATCCGCATGGTAGGAGAAGCCGCGCTCCGCTTCATCCAGTTGGTGGGAAGACACGCCCAGATCCATCAGGATCCCATCCACAGCTGCGATTCCAAGCGCATCAAGCGCCCCACGCATCTCCGAATAATTGCAGTGCACCACCTTTGCAGGCAGTCCCTGCAGGCGTTCCGTTGCGACCTTCACCGCATTCGGATCCCTGTCCAGACCAATGAGCTGACCACCACCAGTCAGCCGCAGGGCAATTTCACGGGAGTGCCCCGCACCTCCCACTGTTCCGTCCACATAAATTCCGTCCGGACGGATTGCCAGTCCCTCGAGTGTTTCCTGCAGCAGCACAGGAATATGTACAAAATCCATAACTCCGCCTCCTTACAGGCACAGTGTTTCGATTTGAGGAACCGATTTCGGATCGAACGATGCATTCACTCGTTCCCATCTGCCACGTTCCCAGATCTCAGCCTTTCTGCCGGCACCGATTACGACAACGTCTTTTTCGAGGCCTGCATATTCACGCAAAGGCTGCGGAACCAGAATTCTGCCCTGCTTGTCCGTGGTGATCTCGGATGCGCCGGAAAACAGCCAACGGCGCAGGCTCTCGCCATCCGTACCCGGAAGCTGAGCAACCTGCTCGCAGATCTCGTTCCAATGCGATGTGGAATATACTGACAGATACTTTCCCTTGGTACCACGGACAACCCAGAAGGTTTCGCCGAGTACCTCTCGCAGTTTTGCAGGAAAATTCATACGGCCCTTGGCATCCACATTATGAAAGAATGAGCCTGTCATTCCGCTCATATTGAGCACGCTAGCCGTACTTTCGTCCATTTCCTGTTCACCGCCTGTCTCTTTCCTTGTTCTTGCTTTTGTTTCTCTTTTGTTCTGTTTCTTTTTTTCTTTTTTCTCTTTTTATCTGGTTGAAATAGGGCAATGGCACCACCGCTCCACCGCCTCCCCCACCAATAGGGAATGACCGCTCACAGATCACCACTTTCATGCACTTTTCACCACTACCATTATAACATATCCACGCACCACTTTCAATTGTACACCTTACCAAATTTTATAAAAAGTTTTTGTGCATTTTTATGCCCAACTTCAAAAAAAAACAGATTTTCTCCCATTTATTTCCTTCGAAAGGCGCATTCTTCATGCTTCCGATGCTTTCGATACCGTTTCCGCTGTGCTAAAATGGGGGTTGCATTCCCTATGCGGATGTGTTACAATAAAAAAAGTGGAGAATCATCCCTTTTGGCTCGTATGCATTCCGGACAGGAAGGAGGAACTCGATGGAGAATGATAATAAACTCCAGAAATTCGCCATTTTTGCAAAGAATCTTCTGCAAAAGCACCCGTATGTGACCACAGTGGTGATGTGTCTTGCTGTGTCCCTCTTCTGCTGCGAGGGTCCCATCCCATTCCTTGCAGCCCCACGGTTGTGGATGGTGGTGGCACTTCCGCTGCTGCTTGGCATTGGCGGCGGATACCTTATTATAAAGAAAAAGCTGCACGACCGCATTGCGGCACTGCTGCTCATGGGCATGGGTTTCTGCCTGCGTTTCGCCTATGTACTGACAACGCCCTACTATTCCCGGCAGCACGATGTCGGTGAATTCATCGGTGACAGCGGACATGCGGCATACATGACCTATCTGTATGAGCACCTGCAGCTTCCTGATTTTGATGTGCGGGAAGTCTGGCAATTCTACCATCCGCCCCTGCACCACAGCATTGCCGCCGGATGGATGCGTCTGCTCACCGGATGCGGCATGCCGTTCGAACAAGCGGGCGAGCATGTACAGCTCCTGACGCTGACCTATTCCTGCCTCTGCATGGTGCTATTTTACAAGCTGCTCCGTCATTTTCATCTCAAGGGCATGGCTATGTGCGTGCCGCTTGCAATTCTTGCATTTCACCCGACCTTCCTGATCCTCTCCGGCAGCATCAATAACGACATGCTGAGTATCACCTTTATGCTCGCCTCCGTTCTGCTGACGCTCCGGTGGTACCGGGAACCAAAGCTTTCCACGATCCTGAAGCTTGCCCTCACGATCGGACTCGGCATGCTGACAAAGCTTTCGGCCTGGATGGTTGCCCCGGCTGCGGCTGCGGCATTTCTGGTGGTATTGTACCGGAACCGGAAGCAGGCATCCGTCTATTTCAAACAATTCGTACTGTTCGGCGTGATCTGCGTGCCGCTGGGACTCGGCTGGGGGATCCGCAATCTGATCCGATGGGGTGTACCGATCGCCTATGTCCCGAAGCTTTCCGCCAACAGTGCGCAGTTTGTGGGGGATCTTCCTATCTGGCAGCGCCTCTTTGACTTTTTCTCACCACAGCAGTGGACTTATATGTACGACTGCTTCACGATGTACGGGCAGTCCTATGACGAATACAACCCGCTCATCGGCTTGTTCAAGACTGCAATGTTCGATGAACTGATCAATCCCGAACGCTTTCCTGCCATCAGCGGCTTCGGTGAAACGCTTTACCTGAGCCAGATCGTGCTGGTGGTTCTGTCGCTGATCGCCCTGATCGCCATATTACACCGCAGACAGAATGTGCCGGACGGTATGGAACTATGCCAGCTCCTGCTCACCTATGCGATCACGCTCATCAGCTATTACAGCTTCTGCATCGGATTTCCCCATGTCTGCACCCAGAACATCCGCTATGCAACACCGCTGATCTTTATCGGCTGTCTGTTCCTCGGTCTGTTTCTGCAGCATCCCAAAAAGCAGCGTATCCTGCGCTATGGGATTTCGCTTGTAACTTGTGTGTTTGCATGCATGAGCTGGATCGTATATTTCTGCGTCTGTCACTGACATACATTTCCCCTGTTTTTAGTACAGGGGAATTTTTTTTGCAAAACCTCTTGACAAAGTAGCAAAAGTATACTATAATAGAACTATAGTTAGTATATTTAAGATACTAACATGAAACCAAGAACTTCCACTTCCATAAAATGGACTTTGTGATGACAAAATTCGGCAAACCCCTTGACGATTCGATCAAAAAGGTGTACAATTAGAATGATACAGTGCGCAGGCGCACTGCAAATATGAAGGCTGCCGGAATCGGGCAGACAAAATATTGGAGGAAATATCATGTCTAAGAAGTTCATCATCGAAACATCCGCACGTCACCTGCATGTGACACAGGAACACCTGGAGATCCTGTTCGGCAAGGGCGCAACCCTGACACACAAGAAGGATCTGTCCCAGCCGGGTCAGTACGCTTGCGAAGAGCGTGTAACTGTAGTAGGTCCGAAGAAGGAGCTGGCAGGCGTATCCATTCTGGGTCCGGTTCGTCCCGAGACACAGGTTGAGCTTTCCGCTACTGACGCTCGTTCCATCGGTATCGCAGCTCCCATCCGTGAGTCCGGCGATGTAGCAGGCACCGGCGCATGTAAGCTGGTTGGTCCCTGCGGCGAGGTAGAGCTGACTGAGGGCGTTATCGTTGCAAAGCGTCACATCCATCTGACTCCCGAGGATGCAGAGGAGCTGGGCGTTGTGGATAAGGAAGTTGTCTGGGTAAAGTGTGACACAGACGGCAGAAAGGCAATTCTGGGCGATGTAGTTTGCCGTGTATCCAAGAACTACGCAAGAGCAATGCACATCGACACAGACGAATCCAATGCAATCGGCGCAGGCCGTGAGCTGGAGGGCGAGATCATTAAGCTGTAATCGCTTGATGGCATATTTGCAAAAATGCAGTTTCGGGCAGTCACATTGCGGATTGCCCGAATTTTGTATCATGGCGGTGATATACTAACAGAAGTCCGAAGCGCCATACTGCCGCAAAAATTTACAATGAGGTGATCGTATGAATCAGGCACTGCACAATTGGATGAACACTTTGGAAGCACTCCCCTGCACACTGGCATCCGCACTCACGGACGGCAAAACCGCACTTGTGATCGTGGATATGGTTAACGGTTTTCTGACAGAGGGCGTATTGGCAAGCCCCCGTTCCGCTTCTGTTCTGCCGGCGGTTGAATCATTGCTCCGCTTTGCAAAGGAACACCGGATTCCGGCAGCGGCATTTGCAGACTGTCATGAGACGGATGCGATTGAATTTTCCGCATTTCCGCCGCACTGCATCAAGGGCACGAGCGAAGCGGAAATTGCACCGTCCCTGTGTGAGATCGGTGGATTTGAACGGATCGAAAAGAATTCGACCAACGGCTTTCTGACGGATGGCTTTCAGGCGTTTCTGGCGGCACATCCGGAATGCGAACGTTTTGTGGTTTGCGGTGTCTGCACGGACATTTGCGTAATGCAGTTTGCGCTGTCCCTGAAAACATACGGCAACCAGAACAACCGGAAGCTGGAAGTACTCGTTCCGGTCAATACGGTTGCAACCTACGATGCACCCGGACACAGCGGTGATCTGATGCAGGTGATGGCGCTGCAGATCATGGCACAGGCAGGTATCACACTCACAGCGGAGGTGGCTTATGATGAATGAACGTAATCTGACCATGCTCGTGGATTTCTACGAACTGACCATGGGCAATGGATTTCTCGAAAACGGCAGAGGGGAACAGATCGCTTATTTCGATATGTTCTACCGCAAGGCACCGGACAATGCGGCATATGCCATTGCCGCAGGTCTTGAGCAGGTGATCGACTATATCAAGGCACTGCACTTTACAGAAGAGGATATTGCATACCTGCGAAACCGCAATCTGTTCAGCGAAGCTTTCCTTGATTATCTGCGCAATTTCAAGTTTGCGTGCGATATCTGGGCGGTACCCGAGGGAACTCCCGTTTTCCCGCACGAGCCGATCCTGACCGTCCGTGGTCCTGCGATTCAGGCACAGCTGATCGAAACGATGGTACTCCTGAGCATCAATCACCAGAGTCTGATTGCAACAAAGGCTAACCGTATCGTGACGGCGGCGCAGGGGCGTCCGGTCATGGAATTCGGATCGAGACGTGCACAGGGCTATGATGGTGCGGTCTACGGCGCAAGAGCGGCGTATATCGGCGGATGCGCAGGAACTGCCTGTGCAATTGCAGATACGGCATTCTCCATTCCGGCGCTCGGTACAATGGCGCACAGCTGGGTGCAGCTCTATGATACGGAACTGGAGGCATTTGAAGCCTATGCAAAGGTATATCCGGATGACTGCACGCTGCTGGTGGATACCTACAATGTCCTGAAATCCGGTATTCCGAATGCTATCAAAGTATTCAAAAAGCTTGAAGAACAGGGACACAGAGGTCGTGGCGTACGCATTGACAGCGGCGATATCGCCTATCTTTCGAAAAAAGCCAGAAAAATGTTCGATGACGCAGGTCTCCCCTATATCCAGATCGTGGCATCGAATTCGCTGGATGAATATATCATCCGGGAACTGATCGCACAGGACGCAAAGATCGACAGCTTTGGCGTGGGCGAACGGCTGGTGACTTCCCGTTCCGAGCCGGTATTCGGCGGCGTGTACAAACTGGCGGCAGTCGAGGAGAACGGCGAAATCATTCCCAAAATCAAGATCTCCGAAAATGCCGTCAAGGTCACGAATCCGTCCTTCAAGACGGTATGGCGGCTGTTTGACCGTGAGACCGGAAAGATGCTGGCGGATGTGATGGCACTGCATGATGAGGTGATCGACGATACGCAGCCCTACGAGATCTTTGATCCGGAGTACACCTACAAACGCAAGACACTCACCAATTTCCGTGCAGAGCGTCTGCTCGTTCCGGTATTTGAAAAGGGCGAATGCGTCTACGAAAGCCCGACGCTGCCGGAGATCCAGAAGTACTGCCGGACACAGCTCGGCAGCCTCTGGGAGGAGGTCAAGCGTTTCGAAAATCCGCAGAACTACTATGTGGATCTCTCCCAGAAGCTCTGGGATCTCAAACACGAAATGCTGAGCAAAAAGTACGAAGCTTAAAAAAGATATTCCCACGGGGCAGCATCGCTCCGTGGGAATGCACTACATAAAAAGGAGAATTATCATGAAAAAAATCGGAATTATCGGCGCAATGCCGTCGGAACTCAAGGATATTCAGGGCGTGCAGGTAAACCCTGTCACAAGTGAGATCGCAGGCTTTTCCTTCTATGAAAGCCGTCACGGCGAGAATGAGATTGTGACTGCCTGCTGCGGCATCGGCAAGGTGAATGCGGCACTGTGCACACAGATCATGAACGATCATTTCCATGTGGACTGTATCATCAATACCGGTATCGCCGGCGGCATGCACAGTGATGTGAAGCTTTGCGATATCGTTGTTTCCACTAGCGTCCTCCCCCACGATCTGGATGCACATTTCCTTGCAGATTACCCGCCGTACTGTGCGGTATATGATGCGGATGAAACACTGCAGACTCTTGCAAAGACCGTATGCACCGAAATGGGTATCAACGTGCACAGCGGCAAGATCGTTTCCGGCGATGCGTTCATCACGGACAGTGAAATCAAGGCAGGCATCAAGGCAAAGTTTGACCCGTATGCGGTGGATATGGAAACCGCAGCCATCGGACAGGCTGCATGGAGAAACAAAGTGCCGTTCGTGAGCGTGCGCTGCATTTCCGACTTGGCAGACGATGACGGTGCGATGTCCTTTGACCAGTTTGAGATCATTGCAGCAAAGCGTGTTGCGGATATTGTCATGGAGATGTGCACAAGAGAGGTATAAGTGCGGTGAAAAAACACAGCGATGCTCCCCTGCTCCTGTGCCTGCTTCTGAGCGGGTGCGGATTGACAACAGAAAATCCTCCAACGGACAGTATAGAGATGACAGAAGCCTCAGCCGTGACAGAAATCACAGAGGCTACAACAGAAACTCCGGAAATCGTTCCCGAAACCACGGCATCCACCGAAACACAAACTGAAACCACAGAACCCTCCCCCGAAGCGGCGGACTGGCGCAGTGCCTACCTCACCGCCGCTGCTGATTATGAACAGTATGTGGCGGATATTTCGGTGGAATATGAGTTGAGTGAACCAAGATCCGGCATCTACGATCTGGTCTATGTGGATGATGATGAGATTCCGGAACTGCTCGTCACAGCGAAGGACATTGATCTTGGCGGCAAGCTGTACACATGGCATGGCGGCGAAATCGCTCTGGCATATGAATGGTTTGGTGTCAGAGCCGATTCTTTCCATGGATATGAGCCGTATTCCGGCAGATTCTGGACGAGTGGTTCAAGCGGTGCGGCTTATACCACTATTCAGGAATTTCAGCTGGAAAACGGAAGTGCCACGATGACGGAATCCATCCAGACGGACAATATCAGTCCGGACAGCGAAGAAATCGGCTATTTCCTGAATGGCGAGCTTGTTTCCGATGCGGTCGGTGAGGAGCGGATGAGCGCTTATGTGAACAATGGGTATTATTGGGAAAGTCTTTCTTATGATGCGCTTGAAAAACGACTTTCGGAAGAGCCGGCACCGGAAACATAATACGAAACATGCACCAGTGCTGAAAAACTCGAATTACTGGCAAAATAACAATCGGGATGCAGGAGAATTTTCCTGCATCCCGATTTTTGTCTAGAACGGCGTTACATCATACATATCCTTCAGTTTTTTCAATGCCTTTTTCTCAAGGCGGGAGATGTAGGAACGTGAGATTCCCAGTTTTTCAGCAACTTCCTTCTGCGTCAGGGGCGCATGCCCATACAGTCCATAACGCTCCACAATGATCTCCAGCTCCCGCTCATCAAGACACTTCCCGAGAAAACGATAAAGCTGTTTCTGATGGATGGACAGCTCGACATCCTTTTCGATGTCCGTACCATCTTCAATGATGTCCATGAGCGTGAGCGCATTGCCGTCCTTATCCACGTCGATCGGCTCATTCATGTACAGGTCACCGGCGCTCTTCTTCTGGGATCGGAAGTGCATCAGGATCTCGTTTTCCACGCATCGTGAAGCATATGTTGAGAACTTCGCTCCTTTTTTGTAATCAAAGGTATTGACCGCCTTCATCAGTCCGAACGTCCCGATGGAGATCAGCTCCTCCTGCTCAACCGCTGCACTGTAATACTTCCTTGCAATATGCACCACAAGCCGTAGATTATGCTCAATCAGCTTATGCTTTGCCTTCGTACTTCCCTGTTCCATTTCCGCAAAGCAGGCAAGCTCCTCCTTCGCGCTCAGAGGCTTCGGAAACTGATGCGGCGTGTCCGCATGCAGTATCAGGAACAGGATCCTCGTCAGAAATTCAAATACCATCGCTTACACCAGCCTTTCGGGATAGTGTATGCATGGGGGCTTTTCCGGTATGTGAAGCAAGGCGTAGTTTTAATCTATCTGTTACATGAATATTGCAGCATAATGAGGAAGCTCAAAATCCGAATACAAATATAAAGTGATTGACTAGCCCGTTTTTCAGCCGATAACAATATTAAAATCATCAAAAAGCACAAACAAAGCTATAAATATCGCTACATCAATCAAATACAAACCACAGCACACCAAAGCTTCCGTACGCAATTTCCTTTTTAGTAAGTAGTGTTCATTTTCGTCCCTGTACATCTTTTGCATCTTTTTGAATTTCAGGTCTAAGACTACGCCAATCGCAATTCCGACAAACAGCCCTACTCCAATTGAAATCATTAAAGAGATTTCCAAAACGCTTTGCGGAACCAAAATATCGAAACGACGTAACACCAATATAAACAACAGAGGCAGAGCAAAACCTAAAAAACCACATGCACCGCCCCAAAGAAAGGTTCTTCCTCCATTCGGATTTGCAAGCATTCTTTTACCTCCTGCAATTCGTGGTAAGGGTACAGATGAAACCAGCAGTACATTCAATCTTGCTGCTTTTCTTGATAAAAATCATGGTACCATTGTGCAAATTTACGCAGTCCATCACGAAGCGGTGTGGATGGTTTAAAGCCAAAATCGTTCTCTATAGCCGAAGTATCAGCATATGTAACCGGCACATCCCCCGGCTGCATCGGAACAAGTCTTTTATGTGATTCAAAATCATAATCTTCAGGCAAAACCCTTGCACGAATCAACTCTTCTTGTAAGATCGTAACAAAGTCCAGAAGATTCTCAGGATGATTATTCCCTATATTATAAATCGCATAGGGTGGCAACGGCAATCCGTCCTCGCCAGTCTGCTTTTGAGGTGGATGTTGCATAACACGTTTTACACCTTCGACAATATCATCGATATATGTAAAATCACGCTTGCAGTTACCATAATTAAATATTTCGATGTTCTCACCCTTGAGCAGCTTATTAGTAAATCCAAAATAGGCCATATCCGGTCGACCAGCAGGACCATAAACAGTAAAGAAGCGCAAACCTGTAGAAGGGATATTATAAAGTTTTGCATAGGCATGTGCAAGCAATTCGTTGGATTTTTTCGTTGCCGCATAAAGGCTTACAGGGTTATCTACCTTGTCATCTGTAGAATATGGAGTCTTCTGATTTGATCCGTACACAGAGGATGAGGAAGCATAAACCAGATGTTCCACTGGATGATCCGTATTCATCGTTGCCCGACACGCTTCTAGAATATTGTAAAAACCAATGATATTGGATTCGATGTAGACATCCGGATTCTCGATCGAATATCGAACACCTGCCTGAGCAGCAAGATTAACAACGACAGAAAAGTGATACTTTTCAAAAAGACTATCAATTAAAGTACGATCCGCAAGATTACCCTGTACAAATTCCCATGTACAATCTGAGTGGTCTGCGGCAAGCTGTTCAATTTCTGCAAGGCGATATTCCTTGAGAGAGATATCATAATAGTCATTCATATTGTCAAGACCAACGATGCGGATGCCAGAGACAGTACGAAGCACTTCCATTACTAGGG